>NZ_CP053848.1:1500000-1644930 GCF_013201605.1 Campylobacter ornithocola | reverse complement strand
TATTTTTCTTATAAATTATTGATGTAAAACTTAAAATTCTAGCTTATTTTTTATAAAAAATGGTTAAAATTATTCACATAAAAATTTAAATTTCACATCTATGTGAATAAAAAGGGTGAAAAGTTTGAAAGTTTTAGGGATAGATCCTGGTTCTAGGTATTGTGGATATGCTATCGTAGAAAGAATAAATAATAAAAATCAACTTATAGAAGCAGGACTTATCAAAATCAAACCCAATGATTTACAATATCAAATCACAGAATTATGTGAAGGGCTTGATATAGTTTTTAAAAACCATCAATTTGATGAGGTAGCCATAGAAGATATATTTTTTGCATATAATCCAAAAACAGTTTTAAAACTAGCACAATTTCGTGGAGCTTTGAGTTTAAAAATCTTACAAATTCATGGAGAATTTGCAGAATACACGCCTTTGCAAGTGAAAAAAACCGTAACAGGTAAAGCAAAAGCTACTAAAGAACAGGTAGCTTTTATGGTGAAAAGATTGCTTGGAATTTCAAAAGATATTAAGCCACTTGATATTACCGATGCTATTGCAGTGGCTTTAACACATTTAGCAAATTTAAGAGTAAAAAAATGATTTTATTTTCCACTACCTATAAAATAAATTTCAACATCATGAAGTAATTTTTCACATAGTGCAGAATCAGTGTTTTTTTCTACTACTAGGTTGATGTGATTTTTAGTATCTCTAAAGCTACCTGCAGATTTTGAATTTTTTAATTCTAATTTTTGATTATCTTTTAGATATTTGATGGTAATTACAAATTTATGCGCAGCAGTTGCTTCACCTAGATTAGTTTCTATTAAAACATTCATATTAGATGCTTTTGCTAGAGTTGCTTGAGTTTTATTAATCACTTCTTTCATTCTTCTATTGAGTTCTAAAATTCTTGAAATGAATTTATTATCTATACTTTCAAAAGCGATTTTTAGTTTATTCATGATTTCTTGATTAGTTGGTTTATCAGGAGCTACATAAACCATATAAAGACCATTTTTAATATCTACTTTAGTGCTTTTTGTATCGCGTCCACTACCAAAAATTTTAATATAAATGGCATTATCAAGATATACTCTATCTATCATAGGCCCATAAATTTCATATTCTCTTTTTCTTACGATTACTTCTCTTGCAGCTACTTGAATTTTTACTGAACAATCATGAATTATAGGTTCCATTTCTTTTTTTATCTCAAGTAGTTCTCTAAGCATTTTCCATCCTTGTGTATTTTTAAATAAATTATAACAAAAAAAAATTGAATTTTTTTGTTAATTTTAGTTTGCAATATTTTTATATATTTTTGATTTTAAATTAAAAGTTCAAGGAAAAAAATGAAAATAAAAACTATAGTTTCAAGTTTAGTTTTAGCAAGTGCTTTATTTGCTACTAATTCTCATCATGCTCATCAAGGAGCTTCTGGAAGTATTTCATCACAAATTATGATGAGTATGCATGAACCTATGATGAAAAATCCTTTGGTACAAAGTAATGATATAGAAAGAGATTTTTTAGCTAATATGATTCCACACCATCAAGGAGCTATTGACTCATCTAAACTTTTATTAAAGTATACTAAAAGTGAAGAGATGAAAAAAATCGCTCAAAATATTATCAAAGCTCAAGAAAAAGAAATTCAAGAATTTCAAGAAATTTTAGATAAAAATCTTTATGCTAAAACTCAAATTGATGAAGAAACTTATAAAAAATTCGTTCAAGAAGAAAAAGAGTTAATGCAAAAAATGATGATTTTAATGAGTTCGGTTAAAGAAAGCAAAAACATCAATAAAGATTTTTTAGAAGCGATGATAGCACATCATCAAGGCGCGGTAGATGCTTCAAAACAAATTTTATTTTATTCTAAAGATAAAACTATCACTGATATAGCGAAAAAAATCATTTTAGATCAAGAAAAAGAAATTCAAGAATTTACAAATTTATTAAAATATATGTAAAACAATAGTGTAATTGAATTCTATTATTTAGAATAAAAGTATAAAGCATATAAAATAGAAATGGGTATGTATCCATTTCTATTTAGTAAAATTCTATTTACTAGGAATATTAAATAAGTAAACTTTCATCATTTAAATCAATTATTTCTTCGCTATCTTCTACCTTTGCTATAAAATCACTTATATTGTAATAAGGTATATTAATTTTAAATTTATCTTTTGCAAACTGTGCATAAGTTTTAACATCACTATGAATATTTGGAGCTATAAAAACACTAAATTTGTTTTTGTTGTTAGTACTATTTTTTATATATTCTTGTAAATGTCTTGTGATAGGTATCATTTCGTTTGCAGTTTGAGTTCTATCTTGAATTAAGCTAACTTCTATATAACTTTCTGTATTTTCATCAAATGCTATAATATCTGCTTTACCTCCACTTGCAGTAAAAATAGGGTATCCTTCATCATCACTTTTATAATTTGGTATAACATGTAAATTACTAAAATTTTGTGTCAAATAAATTGCTGTTAAAAATTCAAATCGCAAAGGCCTATCAATAAGTTTTAATAGATCATCTTTACTTGATTGTTTTTTACTACATGTGATCATCAGCTCTTTTTTTATAGATTCTGCTTGATAAATATTTGCAAATTCTTTTAATTTGTCTATTTTTTTATTAGTATTATCAGTTGATATTTGTTTGGTAGTAATAAGATATGAATCAATTTCCGCCATATAATTATAAAAATTTAATTTATTTGCTTCACTATCGTCTAAATAATTACCTGTAAAACAAGAATTTAGATTAATTATATATTTTACTTTTTCTATTTCATCACTATTAATATCAATGAATTTGCCATTACCACGAATTGAAATAACACCTGTTATACGCATTTTTCTAATGTATTCATCAACTGCCTCTTTAATAACTTGATTAAATTTAAATCTTTTTTGATTATTACTTTCTAAAAGTTCTAAACACTTTGTATATATGACTTCATCTGAATAATTAAAGTGGATAGAAGTTAAATCGTAATTTTCATTTCTTAAATCAATGATGTACTGATATAATTCTTCCGTGTTGTTATTATGCCAGCATAGTAAAATAGGAATTTCCTTAATATTAAGTGGACTTTTATTATTTATTTTAAGTTTTTGAAGTAGTTTTAAAAGAACTCTAAGAGGATTGTTGTAATTTAAATTTTTCTTATATGGATTACCAATTTCATATTTAGAAAGAGCATTTAAAAATATACTACCTATTAAGCTTTCATCACAATCATCTTTAAATACATTATTATGTATATCATATACAGCATTTATAAGTATTTTACCACTTTCACTAATAAGAATTTTTTTATTTTTAGAGTAATAACAGAATCCAAATTCGCTCATTAACTTATACCAAGTATCAAATCTACTTTCCCAGCCTAACTCAAAATTTTTTTCTTTGTGATTTTGTGGAGATTTTTGGATAATATAATTTAGTTCTTCATCGGTAAAAATATAATTTTTATCTTCAAAATTATTTTTTAACAAAATATCTTTCATTGCTCGTGGAATATAAAGTTTATTTTTTAAAACATCTTTAACAATATTCATAATGATTTCATGAGTTAATTCTTGATTTTCAAATTTAGATAAAATAGCTAAAAATTCACATATTCTGCGTGGATTTCTAATTGTTGTTGAAAAACTTAAAATTTTTCTTTCATTTTTTCTAGCCATAAAATACTCCATTGTAATTTGTTACAAAAATTTCTTTACTATCAGTTTTAATAGTATTATCATTGAAGCTAATATAATTACTGTTTATATTAAAAATTTTATACTTTTGAGACCAGTTTTTTAATATTTTATTTGTTTGGCCTTTGTGATGAATAAGATTTGTGATACCAAATTTTATATTTTTTAAATTTAACTCATCTAATAATTTATATAATGCTATTTCATTTGATATGTTCCAAAATTTATTATATTCACTATTAGAAATTAAGTAAGGTGGATCTAAATAAACATAATCATTATTTTCAAAATGAATTTTGTTAATAAAATTTATATAATCATTATTTTCAAAATGAATTTTATTTTTTTGCATAAAACTAATATAATTTTTAAGAGCATTATAAACATTTATATTAAAGTCTACATTGCCAACAGGAAGGTTAAAATTTCCTTTTGAGTTAAATCTAATAATACGATTAAATCCATAAATTAAAAGAATATATAAATAAAGTATATTATTTTTATCATTATTAAAATCTTTTCTTAATTTTTCATACGCTAATTTATTATACTTAGCATAATATGTTTTAATATATTGTCTTTTTAAATTATCAGGAACTGTAATTCCTTTAAAAGAAAATGATAAGCCATAATTATGAACAATTTTAGATAATTCATTTAAAAGTGTATCGATATCAAATTTACTTAAAGTTTTATGCAAATTAATGACATTTGTATCAATATCATTTACTAAATATTCATTTGCTTTAGTATTTAAAAATACACTTCCGCCACCAACAAATGGTTCAATAAATTTATTTATTGTTTCAGGAAATAATTTTTTAAGTTGTCCCATTAATTTATATTTATCACCAACATAAAAAAGAGGTGAACGAGTAATTTTCATTATTTTACCTCTACTATAAATAAATATTCTTTATGCTCATTAAATTTTGTTTTGCCAGTGTTAAAGTAACTATGTTTTTTCTCTTTGATAGTTACTTTACCTTTTTGTTTTAAGATATTTTCAATTTCGCTAAAACTAATTTTATTTTGTGATGATTTAGATTTAGAATTGTAGGTATTATTGTAAGTTAAAGCTATTTTCTTGCATTTTAAATTTGCGATTAAATTTTCAAGTTCTTTACTTGCATTTGATCGACAATATTCACTCATATTATTAGCAATAGGTTTTAAAGCTATACCACTTAGTTTAGGTTTTTTCCATTCTACTAAATTCTCGTATATGTGATAAAATCTACTGTATTGTCTTGAATTGTAAGGTGGATCAATAAAAATAAGATCAGCTTTTATTTCCTTTGCTAAATTATTTGCGTTTTGTCTATAAATTTGTATAGTTTTATTATGTTTTATTGGTTTAATTAATTTAAAAATGAATTTGTCTTGTGGAATATGAGATTTTCTATAAGCTTCATAATGACCTACAGTGTTTGCAATTTTATCCATTGAATAAATAAGACTAGCTAAAAGTATATTTTTACTAATATCATCTATTTGTAAAAAAGCTATATATTCTCTAATAGAACCTATTTTAAGACAATCGTTATAACTAAAGAATTTATCACTAAAATTGTCGCTGAAATAATTAGGTTTCAGATCAAGTTTATTATTAAATAAATTTGTTAATTCTAATAATGGCTTGAAATTTATATTTTGTCCTAAAAAAAATGCAGAATAAATAAGTTCATTTGAGTAAAGCAAATCATTCAGTATAATATTTTTTATTTGAGGTTTTTTTGTAAAATTACTAGCTATAACACCACTGCCAGCAAAAATATCACAAATACTTTCAATATTTTCTAGATTTAAATTTTCAAAAATCCATTTTACTAATTTTGCTTTTGAACCAATATATCTACGATTTGAAATATCAAAACTATTATTTTGCATTTTTATCCCATTTTAATAGTTAATTTGTGCTACATTTAAAGTATTATTCAAGTAATTTTTTATTTTTATAATTAATTTATATTGAAAAATGTAGATTATGTTAGCATTTAAACGCTGTGATACTTATTAAAGTTATTATTGTACAAGATGTTTAATTTTAGCTATATTATAAAGTTCATATTTTATTATCAAAATAGGTTTTACTTAATGAAATTTATTGATTTTTAATTGAATCACTGTATATTTTAATTTTATTATTGTGAAGATAAATTTGGAAATTAAAGAAATCGAAAGAAATAAAAAATGGTGGCTCCGATTGGACTTGAACCAACGACCACCACCATGTCAAGGTGGTGCTCTACCAACTGAGCTACGGAACCAAAAAATGAAAATTATATAAAAATATTTTTACATTGTGCTTAAAATCACTTTTTAACTCTTTTCATATCATTTAGCCATAAGTCTAGTTGTGCTTCAAAGCCTATGCCTTTACTATGATAAAATTTCAAATCTTTTTCTAAGTATCTTTGCTTAACCCAGCCACCAAAATCATGCGGATAAAGGTAGTTTTTTCTTTGAGGGTTGTTATTATCAAGATAAGGGAGTATTTTTAAAGCAGGGTTATTTTGTACATAATTTAGTGCTTCATTTATAGCAAGATAGCTTGAGTTTGACTTAGGCGAACTTGCTAAAAATACCACACATTGAGCTAAGATGATCCTAGCTTCAGGATAGCCTATGTTTTTTACTGCTATGAGTGTGCTTGTGGCTAGATTAAGTGCTTGAGGGTTGGCATTTGAGATATCTTCGCTTGCAAATATCACTAATCTTCTAGCGATGAAATCCGCACTTTCACCCCCATCAATCAACCTCGCAAGATAATACAAACTCGCATCTACATCGCTTCCTCTTAAACTTTTTATCATAGAACTAGCTAGTCTATAGTGTGTATCTTTACTTGAAGTGCCATCGCTTAAAACATTCGCTCTTAATTTTTTCAAAGTTTCAAGCGTGATGTGAGTGTTATCTAAAGCCAAAGCAAACTCACATAAATTTAAAAAACTTCTTGCATCATTTGCACTAGAAGTGATCAAAAAGTCTTTAGCATCATCATCGATTTTACATTGGAGTTTTTCTTGTACCTTTGTGGCAAGTTTTTCTAGGTCTTTATACTCTAAACCTTTAAATTCAAAAAGCATACTTCTGCTTCTTATGCCTGAAGTTAAAGTAAAATAAGGGTTTTCAGTACTTGCACCTATAAAAAGGCATTTTTGATTTTCCAAAGGGATTAAAAGCATTTCTTGTTGAGTTTTTGAAAGCCTATGCACCTCATCGATAAATATCAAAGGTTTATATAAAGAATTTTCGTAATTACCTAGTATTTTTCTAAGCTCTTCAAGCTTAAAATTTCCCCCATCAAACTCATAAAAGTCTAGTTTATACTCATATGCTATTGCCCTTGCAAAAGAAGTCTTTCCACAACCTGCTGGACCAAAAAATACACTATGAGGGAGTTTTGAAACTTGTATGAATTTTTTAAAAATTTCCACTAAATTTTCTTGCCCTAAAACTTCATCTAAAGTTTTAGGACGAAAAGTTAAGCTTAAATTTGTCATTGTAGATCTATAGTAAGTCTTTCACCATTAATGATAGTTGTAACATCGCTTTTATTAGAATCATCATAGATAAAATCAAGTACATAAGAGCCGTTATTATCTACAAAATAAGTATCAAAATTTGCAAAATCAGGCCAAATTTGACTAGGAAGAATTTCTGTATTTGCATGAAATTGTGATTTTATATTATTTTCAGTAAAAATGGTTTGTCCATTTGCATCAAATTTTTTACCTTCTTTTTCAAAGCTTAGATTGTTTAAGATGATTTGTGGGTTTGCTTTTAAAAACTGACTTGCTAAAAGCATCATAGAAAAAATATCAGTGTTTGAGTTTTGCACTAAACTATCATAAGCTTTTTTAGAAAGATTGTTAAAATTCATATCTAAGCTAATGTTATTTAACATAAAGTTTTCATTTGCAAGGTTAAATTTAGCTAAATCTAGTTTTAAAACACTATCATAATCATTTTGGGCATTTTGAGCTGTTTTTGCAAAAATTTTTAATTTATCAAAGTCAAAAGTAATAGAACTTATAAAATTAACACTATCAATGCTTATATTTTGCTCACTATTTCTACTAGGACTAAAGATATCATTAAAACTTAATTTTTGTATAGGAAATTCAGAAATTTTGATATTTTTTGCTTCAAATTTTTCTTCATGAGATAGTTGCTCTAATAAAACATAACCTAGATTAAGCTCCATATTCTTAACAAATTCAGTTGTACCTAGAATTTTAAAAGATGTATTATTTAAAACTAAATTTGTATCATTGCGTGTGAAATTGATATCGTTTATTTTTGCATTGATTGCTATGTTATCGCCTTTTGTACTAACTAAGATTTTAAAGATCTCTTCATTTGGAAAAATACCTTCTAAATCTTCATTTTCATTCAAAATAGAAACGATAGCATTGTCACTTGTGAAAAAATTATTAGAAAAATCCACATTCACTTTAAAACTATAAGGCAAGTCATTAAGTGTAGCTATAAAACTTCCTTTGGAATTTAAAAGTCCTTTAGTGTAATTAGCATCTTCAACACTATAATATGTTGTGTCTTGACTCATTTGAGCAAAGATTTTTCCATTGATAGAATTAATATAAGAGGTCGAAGTAAAAAACCCTATAATTAATAAAATTAATACCACAATTCCTGCGATAATTTTTTTCATTCATTTTCCTTAAGTGAAATTTTGAAAAATTATATATTTTTATTACTAACTAATGCTTATAAAAATTTTGTATTTATACATTACTTAACTTTTTTTCTTATAATTTCAATACTTAAAATCAAAGGTAAAAAAATGAAACTTTTTGGAACAGATGGAGTACGCGGTAAAGCGGGTGAATTTTTAGATTCATTTTTGGCTATGCGTTTGGCTATGGCTGCTGGAATTTATTTTAAAGACAAAGCTCTTACAAACAATATCTTAGTTGGAAAAGATACAAGAAGAAGTGGTTATATGATAGAAAATGCTATCGTTTCAGGACTAACTTCTATAGGTTATAATGTTATAGAAATAGGACCTATGCCAACACCTGCTATTGCGTTTTTAACTGAAGATATGCGTTGTGATGCGGGTATTATGATATCAGCTTCGCATAATCCTTACTATGATAATGGCATTAAGTTTTTTGATGCACATGGAAATAAACTTGATGAACAAGCAGAAGCAAAAATAGAAGAAATTTATTTTAATGATAAACTCATAGAAGAAGCAAGAACAACAAAGTCACAAATTGGACAAGCAAAAAGAATTGATGATGTGATAGGAAGATATATTGTTTCTATAAAAAATTCTTTTCCTAAAGAACTAACTTTAAAGTCTTTGCGTGTTGTATTAGATGTAGCCCATGGAGCTTCTTATAAGGTAGCACCTACGGTTTTTAAAGAATTAGGTGCAGATGTAATCGTGATTAATGATAAGCCAAATGGCTTAAATATTAATGAAAATTGTGGAGCTTTACATCCTTTAAATTTAGCTTTGGAAGTAAAGAAATTTAGAGCAGATGTGGGTTTTGCTTTTGATGGAGATGCAGATCGTTTAGTTGTCGTAGATGAAAAAGGTGATGTAGCTCATGGAGATAGTCTTTTAGGAGTTTTAGCCTTATTTTTGAAAAAACAAGGTAAGTTAAAATCGAGTGTAGTTAGCACTATAATGAGTAATGGTGCTTTAAAAGAGTTTTTAAATAAACACAAAATCACACATGAAACTTGCAATGTAGGCGATAAATATGTACTTGAAAAACTCAAAGAATGTGGCGGAAATTTTGGAGGAGAGCAAAGTGGGCATATTATCTTTAGTGATTATGCAAAAACTGGAGATGGTTTGGTAGCTGCTTTGCAATTTAGTGCTTTAATGCTTAGCGAAGCAAAAAGTGCAAGTGAAATTTTAAATCAAGTTAAGCCTTATCCACAACTTTTACATAATCTTAAAATTTCAGAGAAAAAAGACTTAAGCAAGCTTGCGGGTTTGGATGAGTTGAAAAAAGATTTAGAGAAAAAAGGAATTGCTAGTTTGTTTAGGTATTCAGGTACAGAAAATTTAATACGCTTATTGCTTGAAGCAAAAGATATTAAGCTTTTAGAAAAAGAAATGAAAACTGTAGAAAACTTTTTTATGAAAGCATTGAATGCTTAAAATTTTGTCTTTAAAATTTTGGTTTATTTTTTTTCTAGTTTTTATATTAGATCAAGTGATTAAGTATTTATTTTTACAAGGACTTGAGTATAAGGGTGAATTTTTTGATTTGGTTTTAACTTATAACACTGGTGTAGCCTTTTCAATGTTTGCATTTTTGGGAGAGTATTTAAAATATATACAGCTTATTTTTATTATAGCTTTATTTGTATATTTACTCTATCAAAAAGAATTTTTTAAAACGCATTTAATTGCTTTTGCTATTATGCTTTCTGCTGGATGTTCAAATTTGTTTGATCGTTTTGTGCATATAGGTGTGGTGGATTTTGTCTTTTGGCATAAGTGGTTTGAATTTGCTGTATTTAATTTTGCCGATGTGATGATAAACATTAGCGTGGCTTTGATTTTAATAAAAGAAATTTTTAATAAAAAAGGAGAAAAATGTTAGATTTTTTGAATGAATGGTATTTGTGGATTAAAATGGTGCATTATTTGGCTTTTGTTTCATGGATGGCTGGAATGTTTTATTTGCCAAGACTTTTTGTTTATCATACAGAGCATAAAGATAATAAAGGCTTTGTAGAAGTAGTAAAAATTCAAGAAAGAAAACTATATTTTTATATCCAAACTCCAGCAATGATAGTTACTGCAATCACTGGAAGTTTGATGATGATAGCAAATAAAGATGTGTTAATGGTGGGCGGATATATGCATGCTAAATTAACTTGTGCTTTGCTTTTGATTATTTATCATTTGCAAAATTATTATTATTATAGACAACTTCAAAACGATACTTGTCAAAAAAGTGGGAAATTTTTTAGAGCTTATAATGAAATTCCAACGATATTGTTTATTATAATTGCTGTAATGATGGTAATAAGACCATTTTAATAAAAAGCCTTTAAAAAAAAGGCTTTTTATCCTTTAAATTCCATGCTTTTAAAATCAAGTGGATCAACATTTTCCTGCATGATATTAATGCGTTCTTTATCTTGTAAGCGTTTATCATCTCTAAATACAGCACGCACTAAATCCATACCTGTATAAAAATCTTTCATTAAAACCATAAACAAATAACGTCCAAATTCACTTGTATATAAAGTATTGCTTTCTTTTTTTATAGCCCCGCTTAATTTAAGCCCTAAAAGCTCTATAAAAAGATCTTTTTCTAGGTTGCATTCTAAGGTTTTATTAAATTTATTAATCTCAATTTTACCAGCAAACATTTCTGTTAAAAAAACATACTTAATGATTTCTTTTTTACTAAAATTAGCTTTGGCAATATTAGCATTTTGCTTTTCTTTGATAAGCTTAGAATAATCATTTAAGTTAAAAGCATTGATTAAAAGTTCTCCATCTAAAAAACTAAAGGCACCACTTCCTACACCCAAGTACTCATGGTGAGAACTTACATACTCATCGTTAAAGGTATTTTTTTCTAGTGAAAAAGACCATGCATTATTTCTTTCGTAGTCTTTAAAGAAATCTATAATGATTTTATAAAATTCAAATTCATGATCTTTAAAGCTTACACCTAAAGTTTTAGCAATATTATCCTTTGTAAGGTTTGATTTCATTAAAGGATAAGTTGTAATTTGCTGAGGTTTTAAGCTTTTGGCTATTTCTAAATCTTTTAGTAGTTGCTCTTTGGTTTGGGAAGGAAAATTAAAAATTAAATCAATACTCATAATAGGAAGTACACCTATAGCTTTAGAAAGCTTTTCTTGTAGTTCTTTATTTGAACCAAATTTATTATACCTTGCTACTTTTTTTAAGATATCATCATCAAAACTTTGTATACCACAGCTTAAACGATCGATTAGTCCTTTAAACATTTCTAGCTTTTTAGGATTAATGTGATTTGGATCGGTTTCACAAGAAATTTCTTTGATATTAAATAATTTTTTGCAAAGTTCTAAGGTTTTAGCAAGTTCTTCTTCGTTGATTAAAGTAGTACCACCACCTACATACATAGAGGTAAAATCAAATCCTTTATCTTTGATTTGTTTGATTTCTTCTCTTAAACTTTCAAAATACCTTTTTGCTAAATCTTCATTGTAGTAGTATTTATGAAAACTGCAGTATGGGCAAAAAGTATGACAAAATGGTATATGAGCATATAACATATAAGATTTTTTTGAATTAACTTTTTTTTCTTGCCCCTTTTTTAAAAGTTTAACATTAAAGCCATTTTCTAAAGATTTTTGCATAGCCTTGTGTGAGTAAGAAAGAGCTAGTTTTTGTAAAAAATTCATATTTTTCCTAAAAATTTCATTTTGTAGTTATTTAAAAAGACTATAATTGTATCATATTTTTTATAAAGGCTTTATAATGAAAAAGATTTTTATAGCATTTTTTATATTTTTATTGGGATTTATAAGTATGTTAAATTCTGCACCTTTAGATGAAATTTTTCAAGATGTTAATGTTTCTGGTAGTGTGCGTTATCGTTTTGAACATAATAGCCCAAAAGATAGAGGAAATAATAATTTCAACCAAAGAATTCAAATTCAAATGCATTGATATTCTTATAAACATAGTTATTTGGCATTTTTATTTTTTTATTCCCTTAGAAAAGAATATTCACGAAGAAGGTTGTATTGTACTTGCAATCAAAATGTATTTATATATAGATGATAAAAAACAACTAAGTTTTAAAGACTTAGTTGTTATAAAAGTTTTCTTTTAAATTTTCTTCCATAGCTTTGATATTTTCTTTAGATTCTTCTTTGGCATTAAATCCTCCACCAAAAGCTTTCATAACATCTACAATAGAATTTGCAAGCTCATAAGATGAGTTAGTATAGGAAAGTTTAGCATTTAAGTAATTTCTTTGATCTTGTAAAAAATCAGCTAAATTAATCACACCATTTTCATATCTTAAAGTGGAAATTTCATAAATTTTACTTTGAGCTTGGAATAAATTTTTGTAATTTTGCTCATTTTCATAGTAACTTTGGCGATTAAATAAAGCAAGTCTTATCTCTCCGAAGGCTGTTTTTAGGATATTTTCATATTGTAAAAATGCTTCATCTTTGGTAAGTTTTGCAAGATTGACATTGTTCATAATCTCACCCCAATGAAAAATTGGCATTGCAAAATTTCCTGCTATGTTCCAAGTATTACTACCATGTTTAACCAAAAGATCTAAATCATTACTTTGAAAACCTAAAAGACCTGTTAGAGAAAGGTTTGGTAAAAATGCAGTTCTTGCAACCCCTACAAGATAATTTTTTTCTTCTAAAATTTTTAAACTAGCTTGAACATCAGGTCTTTGGAGTAAAATTTCACTTCCTATGCCTTCAGGTATACTAAGTTCATATTGTCCTATTTTTTTATACTCTATACTATTGTAAAGTATATCATCAATATTATTTGAGGTTAAGATTTTTAATGCTTTTATATTGGCTTCTTTTTGAATTTTCGCATTCGTAAGTAAAACTTTTGAATTTTCAAGTTCAGCTTTAAATTGATTTAATTCATACTCGCTGATTACTCCGAGTTTAAAGTGTTCTAATTTTAATTCATAAGTTTTTTGATAACTTTGAGTAGTTTCTTCCAAAATCTTTACTTGTTCACTTAAACTTGCTAAGTTAAAATAAGTTTTTATTACATTAGAAATTAAGCTCAACCTAGCACTTTCATAATCGAATTCACTAGCTTGTAGTTTTGCTTTTGAAGCATTGTAAGTATCTCTGTATTTGCCCCATAAGTCAATTTCATAGCTTAAATTTAAACCTAAATTAAAATCATTTCCATAGGTAAATTCATCGCTTTTATTGTTTGGTGCATTGATGCTAGTTTTTGCTCTTGCTCCACTTGCACTTCCGTCAAGTTTAGGAAGTAAATCACTTCTTGCTATACCTAAAGTTTCATAAGCTTTTTGTAAATTTATATATGCAATTTGCAAATCATTGTTATTTTTTAAAGCTTGATCAACTAAAGTATTTAAATAAATATCATCAAAGGCTTTCCACCATTGTTTCTCAATACTGATATTTTGATCTAAACTTTTAGTATAATTTATATCTTTTATTTCTAAATTTGGTTTTAAACTACAACCTGTTATAAAAAGGCAGATTGTAAATATTAGTAATTTATGCATGTTTTTTACCTCTTTTTTCATCAAGCCATTTATTAAAACTTTCTAATATATAGAAAAACAAAGGCACAAAGAAAATGGCTATAGTAGAAGCTGCTATCATACCACCTATAACACCTGTGCCTATTGCATGGCGACTCGCACTTCCTGCTCCATAGGCAAAATATAAAGGTAAAATACCGCAAATAAATGCCAAAGAAGTCATAACAATAGGTCTAAATCTTAATTTTGCTGCACTAATAGAAGCTTCAAAAATACTTTTTCCTTTTTTAAGGTGTTCTTCCATTGCAAATTCAACAATTAATATGGCGTTTTTAGCAGAAAGACCTATTAAAAGTAAAAGCCCTGTTTGGAAATATATATCATTTTCTAAACCTCTAAGCCATACAAGAAGTAAAGAACCAAATACAGCAAAAGGCACAGCAGTGATTACTGCTAAAGGCATAAGCCATCTTTCGTATTGAGCTGCTAGAATTAAAAATACAAATAAAAGTCCTAACATAAATGCTATTTGACCAGCACCACTGCTTGTTACTTCTTGATAAGCAGATCCTGCCCAAGCGATAGAATAATCCTCTCCTAAGGTCTCTTTTGCAACAGCAGCAATTGCATCAATAGCTTGTCCTGAGGTATAACCTGGTGCAGGATCGCCTTGAACTAGAGCTGATGGGAACATATTAAAGCGTTTTACATCATCAGGTCCAACACTCCTATGAAGTGTTAAAACACTATCTAGAGCTATCATAGAACCATCATTTGCTCTAACAAAGATGTTTTTTAAAGCATTTTGAGTATTTCTAAAATCTCCAATTGCACTAATATTTACACGATAGTTTTTTCCAAGCATAGAAAAATCATTCACATAATAAGTCCCTATGGTAGCGTTGAGTGTGTTAAATACATCTGCTAAGTTTAAGCCATAAAGTTTTACTTTATCACGATCAATTTCTAATCTTAATTGTGGAAAATTAGTATCAAGTGTAGTTCTTACATTAGAAAGTTCAGGACGCTTATTAGCTGCTTCTACTAATTTATTAACATCAACTTGAATTTCATCATAACTTTTACCACTACGATTTTGTGCATACATTTCAAAACCACCTGTTAAGCTTAGACCTTGGATTGGCGGTGGATTAACAAAGAAAGTTTGGAAATTTGGATTAAGAAAATATTGTTTATTATACATACCTGTTAGATCAAAACTACTTACATCTCTATCATTCCAGTTTTTCAAATTTACAAACATTGCACCAGCATTTTCTTTTAAAGATCCTGTAAATAAATCATATCCTATAAGACCAACGATATCTGTAATATTTTCATTTTTTAGTATCTCATCCGCCATAGCATCCATAGTTTGTGTTGTTCTATTTAAAGATGAGGCTGCTGGTAAATTCACAACAGATAAAAAGCTTCCTTGATCTTCATTTGGAACTAAAGAGTTTGGAACAAGTTTGAATAAACCATATAAACCACCCAAAAGCATAACAAAAATTAATACAAATCTAATTGTTCTTTTTAAGATATATGCAACACCAGCACCAAAGACTTCAGTAGACCAATCAAAAATATCATTGAATTTTTTAACTAAATAAAAAGGCTCACCTTCATTTCTTCTTAAGAAAATTGCACACAAAGAAGGTGTTAGGGTTAAAGCTACAAAACCTGAAATCGTTACAGAAATTGCTAAAGTGATGGCAAATTGCCTTTGAATTTCACCCACAAAGCCAGATATAAATGAAACAGGTATAAATACTGCACAAAGCACAAGAACGATAGAAACAACAGGTGCAGCTACCTCATCCATAGCTTTAATAGCCGCTTCTTTAATACTTATATTTGGATCTTCATGCATGATTCTATCAATATTTTCCACCACGATAATCGCATCATCAACAACAATACCAATAGCTAGTACTAACGCAAAAAGCGTTAGCAAGTTGATGCTAAAACCTAAAACATACAATCCTGCAAAAGTTCCTAAGATAGAAACAGGTACAGCGATCATAGGTATGATAGTCGATCGGAAATTCTTTAAAAATAAATACATTACAATTACAACCAATACTAAGGCTTCAAAAAAAGTTTTTACAACTTCTTTGATAGAAGCTTTGATAAATATAGTCGTATCATAAGGAACTTTATAAGCTAAACCCTCAGGGAAATTTTTAGAAAGTTCTTCAAATTTTTTCTGAACTAATTCTGCTGTGCTTACAGCATTTGCACCAGTTTGTAAGAAAATTAAAATTGGAGTAGCGTTATTTCCATTTAATCTCCCGTTAAAAGTATATTCTCTTGATCCTAAAGAAACCTCAGCTACATCTTTAAGTCTTAAAAAAGAACCATCACTATTTGCTCTTATAATGATATTTTCAAATTCTTTAGTATTTTTTAATCTACCTTGCATGGTTACTGAATATACATAAGGAGATCTTTCTACTACAGGTTCTTGTCCTATTTTACCAGTAGCATATTGAGCATTTTGTTCATTTACTGCATCAATAACATCTGTTGCAGTTACTTGATATTTATTTAATAAATCAGGATTTAACCAAATTCTCATAGAATAATTTTTTGAGCCTATAGCAACAGCATTTCCTACACCAGGAACCCTAGCAAGATCATCTAAAATATTTAACGCTGCATAATTGTATACTTCTAGGGCTTCCATAGAACCATCAGGAGAGTATAAAGTAGCAACTTCTAATATACTAGAACCAGTTTTTCTTACACTAACCCCTGTTTTTTTAACACTTTCTGGGAGTTTTGCCATAGCGGCTGAAATTCTATTGTTAACATCAACTGTTGCTTGATCAGGGTCTGTACCGATATTAAAATATACGCTTAAACTCATATCTCCCGAAGAACTTGAAGTTGAATCCATATAAATCATATTTTCAACCCCATTAATTGCATCTTCAAGAGGGATAGCCACAGTTTGAGCCACAGTTTGAGCATCAGCACCAGAGTAATTTGCACTTACTTTTACAACTGGTGGGGTTAGGGAAGGGTATTGTTCTATGGGTAAAGAATAAAGACCTATAATACCCGCTAAAGAAATAATAATCGCAGTAACAGAAGCAAATACAGGTCTTTCTATAAAAAATTTAGAAAACATTATTTATTCTCCATTACACTAACGCTTGCACCGGGGCGAATTTTTTTAAAATTATTTAAAATAACCTTATCGCCATTTTTCAAACCTTGGTTGATTATAGCAATATCTGCAGTTTGATAAATAACATTAACATTTGTTTTTGCTACTTTTCCATCAACTAAAGTATAAACATATATAGCACTATCATCTTGTAAAAGTGCAACTTGTGGGATTTCAAAACCATCTTTTTGAATAAAACCACTTACATGGACATTAGCAAATGACCCAGGCATCAAATTTGAGCTATTATTATCAAAAATAGCTTTAGCTTTTACACCACCACTATGAGTATCAATCACGCTATCAATAAAATATAATTTTCCGTTAAAAAGTTCACCGCCAACATTAGCTTGTACTTGAATATTTTCAAATTGCCAATTTCCATCTTTTATGTTTTTATTCATATTAATTTTATCAACATCTGAAATATAAAAGTCTGCAAAAATAGGATTTATATTAGTAATACGTACAAGTTCGGTAGTTGAAGCATTTACATAATCACCTACATCCATTAGTGCATCTCCTAAAATTCCATCAAATGGCGCACTTACTATAGTATATTTTAGATCTAATCTCGCATTAGCAAGTTTTGCTCTTGCACTTTCTAAATTAGCTTTTGTTGAATTAAAATTAGCCAAACTAGCATCAAATTCTTTCTGAGAGATAGCATTTTTTTCTATTAAAATACTATCTCTTTTAAAATTTTTTTCTGCATCATCAAAATTTGCTCTTGCAACCAAAGCTTCACCGTAGGCCATATTTACGCTTGCTTGATATTTATCGGGCTCTATAAGAAAAAGTTTATCCCCTTTTTTAACAGCTTGACCACTTTTGAAGTATTTTTGTTTTATTTCTCCACTTACCTTAGGTTTGATTACTACATCTAACTCTGTACTTAATCTAGCAGGATAAGTAAATTCTAAAGGCAAATTAGCACTTTGCATAGTCATAACGCTGACTGGCTGAGGAGGAAGTTCTTTAACTTGTGTATTTTTATCATCTAAACAAGCTGTAAAAATCAAAGAAGCACAAGCTAAAGTTAAAATTTTTGTTTTCATTATTTTCCTTAATATAGTTTATTTAATAAAATAAAAAAGTAATTTATATTACAAAATTATAAGTATCTAATTTTATCAATATATAGTTAATTAAAGTTAATAATTCCATTTATAAAGAGCTTAACAATTTTTTTTGCATGCTCTTGTTGTTCTTTTTTACTCATTAGTACTTTATTTTCAAAGGTACTTTGCATAAAAAATATCCCTCTTAACATAGCACAAAAGGTAACGCTTAAAAATTCAGCATTTTTTGCTAAATACTCATTTTCTTTTTTTAGCCTTTTTTGAAGCACGTATTCTACTTCTTTTCGGTTGTTGCTTTTAAACCATGAAGAAAAATCAAATTTATCATTATAAATTTGAGAATATAAAAGCCTTACTATAGATATGGTTTTTTTATTATTGAAAATTTTTAAATAAGCTAAAGAATATTGATATAAATATTCTTCTAAACTTAATTCATTTGTAATTTTCATATTTTTTTTCAAAGTAGCTAAAAAATGATTTTCAGCAAAATCATTTAATATAGCTTCAAATAATCCTTCTTTGCTTTTAAAATGTTCATAAACACTAGAAAAAGAACCACCGGTTTGTTTGATGATGTCTTTAAGATTTGTTGCTTCATAACCATTTTTTAAAAACGATTCTGAAGCAATTTGCTTGATTTTTTCAAGTCTTGCTTGAGATTTAGAAGAAAGTTTTTTTTTCATTTTAATGTTTTTGTTTTAAAACAGAATTTTTTGGATAAACAAAGTTGCTTTCTCTTGTAATCACAATATTTTTATCATCAAGTGCATAGGCTTTGATGGTTAAAGGTATTACGGTATCTTTTCTATCATTATCAGCTAATTTTTTAGTAGCTTTTAAAACAACTATATGTTTGTCTTTTTCCCCTGCTTTTAATTTAAAAGATTTTTTAGGTCTGATGATTTCTAAACCATCATTAATACCCTGTAATTTAACATCAAAATAATACTCATGGGTTTTATTGTCGGTATTTTGAAATAAAAATACATAAGCATTAGTGATTAGTAAATCTCCATCATATGTTTTTCTTACTTGATAAAGCTCACTAGAACGATTAATATTTAAAAGCATATTTTCTTTTTTGCTTCCCATTAAAACTAAAGCTGCAAAAACACCACATAAGACAACTAAATAACCAATGGTTCTAAATCTAAAATATTTTACTTTTTCTCTTGTTTCAATAGCTTTTGCACTAGTCCAATTGATCAAACTAGGGCGATCGAATTTGGCTTGAATTTTTGAACAAGCATCAGCACATTCAAGACAGTTAATACATTCAAGTTGCATTCCTTGGCGTATATCTATATGAGTTGGACAAATTTTAACACAAGCATCACAACCTATACATTCACCTTGTGGTGGTTTTTGATAAAGCTTAGTGTGCCCATCATAAATTACACCTCCTCTTTTATCATCATAAATCACTTGAACTGTGTTATTATCAAACATTACAGATTGGATTCTTGCATAAGGACACACATAAACACAAAATTTCTCACCCAAATACACTATATCAAAAGTAAAAGCTAAAGAAGCACAAAATAAAATTCCTAAAAGTAATAAATGATCAGCAGGATTTTGGATATAGACAAAAAAATCTTCAGGTGGTACAAAATACCATAAAAATGCACTCATCATTAGTAGTGAAAAAAGATAAAAAATCACAATACTTAAAACTTTTTGAATAAAATATCCATTAACTTGTTTTTGCTTATTTGCTGTGTTTTTGTAAATTTTAAAGATTTTTGTTTGTAAAAGGTCTCTATAAATAACTCTAGCAATAGTTTGAGGACAGCTCCAAGCACACCAAATTCTTCCTGCTAAAGTGGTAATGAAAAGTATAGTTAAAAACATACCCATAATAACAAATGGCATCAAATAAAGCTCTTGAGTATCAAAGGCGATAAAAAATAAATTAAGTTTTTTGTGATCAAAACTCAATAAAAAGAAATGATTTTCGTTAATTTTTATAAAAGGCAAAGTTACAAACACAATCATAGCAATAGCATAAGTAATATACCTTTTTTTAGTATAATTAGTGATACAAGCACTCATTTTTTATTTTCCTTAAAAAATATTTTTCATAACTTAATAATACTAGAAAAACTAAACCAAATTTTGTCTTAATTAATAATTTATGTTTAATTTTTATTTATGTAATTATTACAAAAATAAATTTTATTTTCAAGTAAAATTATGATATAATATACTCTTTAAATTTTATTTAAGAAAGGTGGTGAGGGTCGTGCCAGGAATTAAGGTACATCCTAACGAGTCTTTTGATGAAGCATATAGAAAATTCAAAAAACAAGTGGATAGAAATCTAGTTGTTACTGAGGTTCGCGCTAGAAGATTTTTTGAGCCTATGACTGAAATTCGTAAAAAACAAAAAATTTCAGCACGCAAAAAAATGCTTAAAAGACTTTATATGCTTAGACGCTACGAATCAAGACTCTAATACCAAAAAGCCGAGAAATCGGCTTTCTTCGTTTTAGTTATTTATGTTTCTTTGGATTTTAATCGTTCATTTTTTCGGACTTATTTTACCAGGACCTGATTTTTTCTTAGTGAGTTCTTATGCTTTAAGAGATGGGATTAAGAATGCATTAAAAGCAAGCTTGGGTGTAAGTTTGGCTATGAGTGTGTGGATTATACTTTCTATACTTGGATTAAGTGCAATTTTTCATCAATTTCCATTTTTGCAAACTATTTTATCAAGCTTTGGGGCTTTTTATCTTTTATACTTAGCTTGTGGAATTTACAAAAATACCAAAATGGGTAATTTGAAAGTTCAAAAAACTCATATATCTGCATTTTTAAGTGGAATGATTACAAATTTATCAAATCCTAAAGTAATTTTTTATTTTGCTAGTGTATTTGCAAGCTTTGATTTTACACAAATGCGGTGGATGTTAATAGTTTTAATATTTGTTTTATTTTTAGAAACTATAATTTATTTTTCTTTGGTTTCTCTGTTGTTTTCTAAGTCTTTCATGGTAAGAATTTATCAAAATAATATAAAACTTGTTGATTATTTAAGTGCTTTTATATTTTTTACTTTTGCTATGTTTATTCTAAGTGGCAATTTAATGGCTATAATAAATTAAACAATTAATTTTTATTAATACTTTTTTTGTTAAAATCTTATTAAATTAAACTTATGAATTTAGGAAAGATCATGAAACACATTAAAACTATACTTAAACTTAGTATGATAAGTGGTATTGCCGCAATAAGTGCAGGTGCTTTAAGTGCTTGTAGTAGCAATGCAAGTGATTCTAATAATGCATTGAGTCAAGCAGCAAATACTCAAGGTGCTTTTGTTATTATCGAAGAGACTGCTCCAAATCAATACAAAATCAAAGACCAATTTCCAAGTGATGAAACTAGAGTTGTTCTAAAGCAGCTTGATGGCACAGAAAGAGTTTTAAGTAAAGAAGAAATGGATAAATTGATCCAAGAAGAGGCTGCTAAAATAGACAATGGTACTTCAAATTTAACAAATCCAAATAACGCTCAAATGAGTAGTGGCGGGCTTTCTTTGGGTGAAACATTATTAGCAAGTGCAGCTGGTGCTATCTTAGGAAGTTGGATAGGTTCAAAACTTTTCAATAATCAAAATTTTGCAAATCAGCAAAGAGGGGCGTTTTCAAATCAAAGTGCTTATCAAAGAAGTGTAAATAGCTTTAATAAAGCAGGATCAAGTGCTACCACAGGATCAAATGCAAAAAAATCAGGATTTTTTGGTGGTGGTTCTAAAGCTACTTCAAGTTCTTCAAGTTCTTTTGGATCTTAAAAAGGTGTAAAAATGAATTTTTTAAAAGTAAATCCTTTAGAAAAATCTTACTTAGAACAAATGGGATTTTCATGGCATACGGATAATGATGGGAGTGATTATTTAGATTCTAATTTAGTTTGTGTAAAAGAAAATGAAGCAAATGTGTATTATGAGGCAGTAAATGAACTTTATGATATGTTTGTAGCCGCTGCACAAGAAGTTATTGATAATGATCGTTTTGATGAGCTTGGAATTCCTTTTAATTTAGTTGAAGCTATTAAGATGAGTTGGGAAAATGATGTACATTGGCATTTATATGGAAGATTTGATTTAGCAGGTGGACTTGATGGTAAGCCTATAAAGTTAATAGAATTTAACGCTGATACTCCAACTTCTTTATTTGAAAGTGCTATTTTACAATGGGCTATTTTAAAACAAAACAATTTAGATGAAAGTTCGCAATTTAACAATATATATGAGGCTTTAAGAGATAATTTTAAAAGACTTATAACTTTAGAAGAAGATGTGAGTGAATTTGAAAAATACTATGAAGGTTGGAAGATATTATTTTCTTCAATTGCAGGTAGCGATGAAGATGCCATTACAACAAAACTTTTAGCACATATTGCTAGAGAAGCTGGTTTTGAGAGTGAATTTTCTTTTATTGATGAGGTAGAATTTTCACCCGATGGGATTTTTAAAAATGATGTAAATTTTGAGTATTTTTTCAAACTTATTCCTTGGGAAAGTATAGCCATAGAAGAAGGTGAGCTTGCTATGCTTTTAACTCAAATCATGCAAAATCAAAAAGCAATTATTTTAAATCCTGCTTATACTTTGCTTTTTCAAAGCAAGGGTATAATGAAGATTTTATGGGAACTTTATCCAAATCACCCTTTATTGCTAGAAACTAGCGATGAGCCTTTAGTGGGTAAAAAATGTGTTAAAAAACCTGTCTTTGGTAGAGAAGGAGCAAATGTTTCTATTATAGAAGCTAATGGTGATGTAAGCTTTGAAACAAAGGGAAGTTATCAAAACAACCGCTTTGTATATCAAGAATTTGCTGAGTTTAATCAAAACGAAAATGATTATTATCAAGCAGGAGTTTTCTTTGCTTATGAGGGTTGTGGATTAGGTTTTAGAAAAGGTGGTTTGGTACTTGATAATTATTCTAAATTTGTAGGACATATAGTAAAAGATTAATGAAAATAGTATGTTTAGATGCTGCTACTTTGGGTGGAGCAGATTTATCTGTTTTTAAAAGTTTTGGCGAGTTTGTAAGTTATGACCTAACTTCTAAAGATGAGGTTATTGCAAGAATAGCTAATGCACAAGTTGTGATGATAAATAAAATCATCATCGATAAAGAAGTGATAGATAAAACTAATTTAAAGCTTATTTTACAACTTGGTACAGGGGTAAATAACATAGATGTAGCTTATGCAAATTCTAAAGGTATACTAGTAAAAAATGCAGCTAGTTATTCTACTAAAAGTGTTTTAAGTCATACTTTTGCTTTACTTTTTGCTTTTTTAAATCAAATTCCACATTATGATAAATGGAGTAAAGAAGGCAAATGGTGCGAGAGTGAAATGTTTTGCGATTTTAGTAGGACCTTGCATACTTTAACAGGTAAAAAACATGGCATTATAGGACTTGGAGCTATAGGTAGAGAAGTAGCTAAGGTTTCTCAAATGTTTGGTTCTAAAATTTGTTATTATTCTACCTCAGGAACTAATTTTAATGATGAGTATGAAAAAGTAAATCTTGAAGAGCTTTTAAAAACTTGTGATGTAATTAGTATTCATGCGCCCTTAAATGATAAAACAAAAAATTTATTAAGTAAAAAAGAACTAATGCTTTTAAAAGATGAAGCTGTTTTGATTAATGTGGGGCGTGGTGGAATCATCAATGAAGTAGATTTAGCTCAAATTATGAATGAGAAAAACATCAAAGTAGGGCTTGATGTGCTTGAAATAGAACCTATGATTAAAAATCACCCTTTACTTGGTATAAAAAATAAAGAAAATTTAATCATCACTCCACATGTTGCATGGGCAAGTGAAGAATCCATACAAAATTTAGTCCAAATCGTATTTAATAATCTTAAGGAGTTTATAGAAAATGGCAAGTGAGCATAGTTTCGATATTAGCGGAGAAATCGATAAGCAAGAATTAAAAAATGCCTTAGAGCAAGCCAAAAAAGAGCTTGATGGTAGATATGATTTAAAAGGCATTAAAAGCGAAATAGAGTTAAATGAAAAAGAAAGTATTTATAAACTTATTTGCTCTAGTGAAGCAAAGCTTGAAGTGTTAAAAGATATTGTTATTTCAAAACTTATTAAAAGAGGGATAAACCCTAATGGTATTAAAGAGCTAAGCAGGGAAAACGGAGCAAATTTTAGATTGAACTTAAAAGTTAATGACGCTATTGATACTGATAGTGCTAAGAAGATTAATAAAGCTATAAAAGATAGCAAGCTAAAAGTAACTTCAAGTATTAGAGGTAATGAAATTCGCGTAGTTGGTAAGCAAATTGATGATTTACAAAATGTCATGAAAATAGTTAAAGAATTAGACTTAGAACTCAATCTTAGTTTTAAAAATCTTAAATGAAAAATTTATTTCAGATAGTATTTTTATGTTTTATTTGTGTGCTTTTAAGTTCTTGTGCTTTAAAAACTAAAATACAATCGCAAAGCACTTATATTATTTTAAAAACACCACAAATAAAATTTGCTGATTATGGTTTTTTATATGAGGGAAAAAATCTAACTAAATTAGAATTTTATAATAGCTCTAAAGTCTTGTTTGAATTAAAAATTACTGATAAAATTTGTATTAATGGCGTTTGTTATACAAAAATACTTTTTAATAAAAGATTTTTTAATTATGAATACTATGATGATTTTTTACAAGATTTAATTCTTAAAAAACCTATTTTTTATGGAAAAAATAAACAAATCACCTCTTGTGGTTTTACCCAAAAGATTATGAGTAAAAATTATGATATTTTTTATGAAGTTTGCAATGGATATATGAGTTTTAATGAAAAAAAATCCAAAGTTAAATTTAGTATGAAATCATTATAGAGTTAAAGGACAATATGAAAGATTTAAAACTTTTTCTTAATGATACTTTTAAAAGTACTATTTATAAAAATCTGCATTGTAATGAAGATGAGATTTTAATTTTAAAACATCTATGTAAAAATTATCTACAAGCTAGTGCAAGTATAAATGCTTATAGTTTGCTTAGTGAAGTTTTTAAAAATGATGAGTATGAGTATTTAGACCATTTAAAAGATCTTAAAAGTCTCATAGAAAAAGGCTTTATTATTCAAATTTATTCTGATTTTAAAGCAAGTAAAAACTCAAGTTTATTTTTAAATTTGTTGCAATGTGATGTAAGCTTAAGTGAAGTTTTTTTACAGGTTTTGGAAAATAAAACTATACAAGATTTTATGCAAGATAAAGTTTATGAAGATCATATTGCGTATTTGAAAGATGAATTTTTTAAAATTGAACTTTATCAAAGATTACGTTTTTTTGCTAAGAGTTCTCAGAGTAAAAACATAAAAGATGATATATCTGTCTTTGAAGCTTATATTAAAGAATGTTTAAAGAAAAGTAAAATTCCTAATGTTTTAGCAGAGATTTTTAAAGAATATGCTTTAAATGAAAAAGAATGTTTGATATTTATTAGTTTATTAAAAGAAGAATATCTACTCAATACAGAAAATTCTTATAGTAGAGATTATAACTTTTTACTCCATTTAATTAGTGAAGATGAGACGCAAAAGCAAAAAAATAAAGCTTTATTAGAAGAAGATTCTAAATTGCTTAGTTCAAATCTTTTAGAATATGATGAATTTGTCAATTCTTTGGGGGATATTTCTAAGATATTTTATTTAAGTGATGATATTTTACAAAGGATTATTAATTTTAAAGAACCAAAAAAAAATAAAAAAATTAAATTACAAAATTTAGTTAAGGAGCAAGATATTTTTGAACTTATTGAGCCAAATATCAATATAGATGATGTTATTATGCCCCAAAGCACTAAAGATTTGTTAGAAAGCATATTAAAACAGCAAGATAAGAAAGTTTTAGAAAGATTAAATAAATGGGGCATAAAAACAAATAAAAACATAGAAGCCAAGATAATTTTTTATGGTCCTGCTGGCACAGGTAAAACTATGAGCGCATTAAGTATGGCCAAAGCTATGAAAAAATCTATTTTGAGTTTTGATTGCTCTAAAATTTTAAGTAAATATGTAGGCGAGAGCGAACAAAATGTAAGAAAAATTTTTGATACTTATAAAGAGCTTTGCCAAACAAGTAAGCAAAGTCCTATTTTGCTTTTAAATGAAGCCGATCAATTTTTAAGTACTAGGGTAGAAAGTAGTGCTGGTGCAGATAAAATGCATAATCAAATGCAAAATATTTTTTTAGAACAAATTGAGCGTTTTAGTGGAGTAATTATAGCTACAACCAATTTTTTAGAGAGCTTAGATGTAGCTTTTTCAAGAAGATTTGATTATAAAATAGAATTTAAAAAACCCGACTTTTCTCAACGTTTAATGATATGGCAAAAGGCTTTACCTAAGAATGCTAAATTTGATGATAGTTTTGATTTGTCAAATCTAGCTTCATATGAACTAAGTGGAGCACAAATTGTCATGGTGGTAAAAAACACCGCTTTAAAAGCAGCTATTTCTAAAGATGGTGTTTTTAAAATGAGTGATTTTTTACAAACCATAGAAAAAGAAATAGAATCTTCTTTTGATAAAAACAAAATAGTTGGTTTTAAAAATTAAATTCACATAAATTTCACAAGCATTCAATATCATTTTTTCAACTTTTATCTAAAGGAGAAAAAATGAAAATGAAATTAATGTTGGCAAGTTTAGTTTGTGCTAGTTCTATGTTTGCAGATATGGTTGTTAGTCCAAATGCCCTACCTCAAAAAGCTCAAGAATTTTTAAATACTTATTTTAATAGTGTAAGTATAGGTTATGTCAAACAAGATGTAGATTCTTATGAGGTAAATTTGGCTGATGGAACAGAAATTGACTTTATTATCAATGGAGATTGGAAAGAAGTTGATGGAAAATATAAAGCAATTCCAACAGGGTTTATCCCAAAAGAAGTTATTGCCAAAGTGCAAGCAGCACAACCAAATGCATCTATCGTAGAAGTAGATAAAAAAATCAACGGATATAAATTTAGAACAAACAATATGATGGAAATTTATACAGATTTTAAAGGTAATATTTTAGGTCAAAAATTTGATGATTAAAATTAGCAAGCTTTCAAGCTTGCTAATTGTTTATTTAAAACTTCTTCTTCCTAGCATCTTCTAAGATATCATTAGCTATTTTATTTACATTATCAGATATTACTGCACTATCATTAGCTATTTTTAAGTTCTCTTGGGTTACATGATCAATTTGAGCTACAGCATCATTTATTTGAGTAATACCTGTAGTTTGTTCTTTGATACTTTCACCCATTTCATTAATAGATTGAACTAAGATATTAGTATTAGCTTCAATCTCACCTAAAGACTTTTGAGTTCTTTCTGCTAGATTTCTAACTTCATCAGCAACAACAGCAAAGCCACGTCCATGTTCACCTGCACGTGCTGCTTCAATAGCAGCATTTAATGCAAGCAAGTTAATTTGATCAGCAATATCTCCTATAATAGAAGTAACATTTTTAATCTCTTCACTTTGAGCAATTACTTCACTAGTTTTATGAGATACATTTTGCATAGAAGAAGTAATCTCTTCTAATGCTGCTGCTGTTTCTTCTAAAGAAGAAGCTTGAGAAGATGATGAATCTGTTAAGTTCTTAACAGCACTTTGTAATTTTCCACTTTCAGTAGCAAGTAAAGAAGCAAATTCAGATGATTGTCTTAACATTGCTACTATTTCTTTACCTAATACATTAGTAGTTACTTCAACTCCACCTTTAGCATTTTTAACTTCAGTAGTAAAGTCCAATGCTTTATAGCTATCAAATACTCTATTGATTTCACTCATATTAGAACCTACTTTTTGTTCTAATACATTAAGCATTTCATTTAATACATTTTTTAATTCTATTAATTGAGGATTAGCAGGAATAGCTGTTATTCTTGCTGTTAAATTACCAGCTTCTATTTCTTTAGCTGTTTCAACTGATTGTTCTACTGCTTTAGCATCTTGTTCTAAAGCATTTTTAGTTTTAGTGATGTTTTCATTGATGGCTTTAGCCATAGCACCAAGCTCATCATTGCTTTTAACATCTATCATAGCTGAATCTTTTATTTTATGATTGATAAAGTCAAAGAAAGAGTTAAGGCCTGTTGTAATAACTGCTATAGGTTTTAAATTTTTCATAATAGTAAATCTTACTAATACTAATGCTATAACTATAGCTATTAAAGCAATAATAATTTGTTGGAATAAAACCTTATTAACTGCATCAGTATATACAGATTCATCTGTAATAGAACAAACAATATATTTATCGTTTAGACTTTGGTTACAAGTTACAACTTGGGTTTTACCTTGTTGATCTTTAGCGTAAAATAAAGTTTCTTGTTTGGTTGGATCAATTAAGTCTGGATTTGCTTTTACAGCATTAGCCACATTAATACTTAAATCATTTTTTGTAAGCATTCTTTCTTTATCTTCATGGAAAATTATATTACCATCATTTTTATCATACACTGCAGCATAAGAACTATTTGAATGACCTATAGCTAAAACATCTTTAGCAAATTTTTCAAGATTATAATCTCCACCCACTACAGCTATTAATTTACCATTGTTATAAATTGGAGCTGTATAAGAGATGGTGATTGAATTATCTTCTATGCTTTTATATGGATCTGATACAGTTAATTTTCCTGCTGCTTTTACTTCTTGATACCAAGGTCTAGTTCTAGCATCAAAACCTGATGTTTCTGGACTCCTCATAATTTTGTTAGATTGATACAATCTACCATCTTTTTCAAAGCCAATATAAGTTACATCAAAATCAGCAGAAGATCTAATCGTTTCTAAAACATCATATAATTCATTTGTATCAGGATTAGGATTTTTTTCCACAAATGTAGCAATGGCTAAAATAGCAGATCTTTTACTAGTAGAATAAATTTTATATGCTTCGTTTACATCAAACATAGTTTTTTTCTGGATTTCTTCTAAATAGTAAGCTGTGCTTTTTTTAGATTCATAATAGTTGATTATATTAACAACTATTAGTATAATAGCTATCAAAAAACAAGCTATTATTGTAAGTTTGTTTGAAAGGCTGTTAAATTTAAACATGACCACTCCTTGTTTGTTTTTAAATTTTTTTGAGTATTTTACTACTACAAAAATTATAAAAAACTAAAATTTTATAATTTTTATTTGTATTTAAGTTTTTTTATGTATAATTTCAACTTACTATATAAAATGCGGGAATAGCTCAGGGGTAGAGCACAACCTTGCCAAGGTTGGGGTCGCGAGTTCGAATCTCGTTTCCCGCTCCATTATCACCCGCCCGGGTGGTGGAATTGGTAGACACAAGGGACTTAAAATCCCTCGGAATTTTTCTTCCGTGCCGGTTCAAGTCCGGCCTCGGGCACCACTTTTTGGTAACTCAAGGCGACATAGCCAAGCGGTAAGGCATGGGCCTGCAAAGCCTTGATCTCCGGTTCGAATCCGGATGTCGCCTCCAATGCGATGTTATACTTGATATACTTTATTGTTCTTTCGGGAGATGGCTGAGTGGTCGAAAGCGGCGGTCTTGAAAACCGTTGAGGGTCACACCTCCAGGGGTTCGAATCCCTTTCTCCCGGCCACTTTAATATAATTTTTCATATTTTTGTTTTTTACATTTAAAGATATTTCTTAATTTCTTCAAGAAATTAAGAAAATTATTCTAAATCTAAAACCCCACCTTTACTGGCATTACTTACAAGCTTTTGATACATTTTAAGCCATCTTGAGTTTATTTGCTTATGAGGCATTTTAAAATTTGCTTTGCGTTTGGTGATTTCATCTTGAGTTAAATTTACATTAATACTATAAGTATCTGCATCAATTTCTATTTCATCACCATCTTCTAAAAGTGCTATAAGTCCACCTTCTGCAGCTTCAGGAGAGATATGTCCTATGCTAAGTCCTCTTGTAGCTCCACTAAAGCGTCCATCTGTTATAAGTGCTACTTTAGCACCAAGTCCCATGCCGGTTAGCAAAGAGGTTGGACTAAGCATTTCTTGCATACCAGGCCCACCTTTTGGTCCTTCATAGCGTATCACGCATACATCGCCTTCTTTGACCTTGCCTTTTATAATGCCTTTAATAGCTTCTTCTTGAGAGTTAAAACAAACCGCCTTGCCTTTGAATTTACGCTCTCCCATAATGCCTGCGGTTTTTATTACACAACCTTGCTTAGCTAAATTTCCAAAAAGTATAGCAAGACCACCTACATTAGAGTATGCATTGTCTATTTTTCTTATAATGCTTTCATCTTTAATACTAGCATTTTCAATACGTTCTTTTAAAGTTTTTCCGTTAATATCTAGTGTGTCAAGTTCTAAAATATGTCCAGGTTTTTTAGCAATTTCTGCCATAACTGCGCTTACCCCACCGGCTTTGTGTATATCTTCCATGTATATTGTATTTAAAGAAGGTGCAATTTTGGCTATATGGGCTACATTAGCACTAATATGGTTGAGTTCTTTTATATCTAAATTTATACCCGCTTCATAAGCAATAGCAAGCATATGTAAGATAGTATTTGAGCTTCCACCCATAGCCATATCAACAACTAAAGCATTATTGATAGACTTTTTGGTAATGATATTTTTAATTTTAAAACGCTCATCTAAAGCAATTTCACAAATTCTACGCGCAGCCTTTCTTAAAAGTTCTTCTCTTTCTTTGCTAAGAGCCAAAATGGTTCCATTTCCTTCAAGTGCTATACCCATAGCCTCGCATAAAGTATTCATAGAATTTGCAGTAAACATACCAGAGCATGAACCACCACTCGGACAAGCTTTACATTCTATGTCTTTTAAATCATCTTCATTGATTTTTTTAGCTTCATAAGCTCCTACTGCTTCAAAAACAGAACTTAGGCTGATTTTTTCTCCATGTTTATTTACTCCTGCTCTCATAGGTCCACCACTTACAAAAATGGTTGGTATATTGACCCTTAAAGCCCCCATAAGCATACCTGGAGTGATTTTATCGCAATTTGGGATACAAATTAACGCATCAAGTTGGTGTGCATTCATCACTGTTTCAATAGAGTTTGCGATGATTTCACGACTTGGTAAAGAATAAAGCATACCATTATGTCCCATAGCTATACCATCATCTACGCCTATAGTGTTAAATTCAAAAGGAATACAACCATTTTTTCGGATTTCATCTTTAATGATTTTTGCATATTCATTTAAGAAAAAATGCCCCGGGATGATATCTATATAACTATTTGCCACACCTATAAAAGGTTTATCAAAGTCCTCATCAATTAAACCACAAGCTCTAAGCAAAGAGCGATTTGGTGCTTTTAAGTGTCCTTTTTTGATCGCATCACTTCTCATTTTGTATCCTTTTTTAAAGTAAAAATTATCATTTTATGCTTTTATTTTGCAATTTTTGCTTAAATTTTTTAAAACTTAAATGGTATTTTAAATAAAATTATTTAAAATGTGAAATGATTTTGATTTAAGGAATGTAATGCTTTTAACTAATCCGGTATTTATAGGCGTTGTGTTAATGACGCTTTTGTGTTTTTTTAGATTTAATGTTTTGCTTAGTGTTTTACTTTCAGGACTTTTTGTCGGCGTTTGGTCTAAATTTATGAATGTAGAACATTTGACTTTGGTAGAATTTTTTGCACAGCTTCCACAGGCTATGATGGATTCTATGAAAGTTTTAATTGATGGTATGCAAGGAAATTTGCAAACAGCACTAAGTTATATTTTACTTGGAGCAGTAGCTGCAGCTATATCTAGGACTAATTTAACAGCATATTTGATTAAAGTAGTTTCGCATTATATTTCACATAAAAAATACTTACTTATACTTTCATTAGCGCTTATTGCTTGTTTTTCGCAAAATTTAATTCCTATACATGTGGCTTTTGTGCCTTTATTGATCCCACCTTTATTAAAACTTTTTAATAAGTTAAAAATAGATCGCAGGGCTATTGCTTGTGCATTAACTTTTGGACTTACAACTCCTTATATGGTGGTACCTTTGGGATTTGGGCTTATTTTTCAAACTTTGCTTGTGGACAATTTAAATTCAAATGGAGTGCAAATTAGCTTAGGAGAAGTTTCTCAAACTATGGCTTTTGCAGCTATTTGTATGCTAGTTGGCTTGTTTTTGGCTGTGTTTGTATTTTATGCTAAACCAAGAGAATATCAAGAAGAGCAAATTGCCAAAATGGATTTTGAAAATTTAAAAATGAGTAAAAAAGAATGGGGTGTTTTAGCTGGTCTTTTGCTGACTTTGATTTTGCAAATTTTAACGCACAATTTACCTTTATCAGGGCTTTTAGGTTTTGTATTGATGGTGATTTTGGGCGGAGTAGAGTATAACAAAGTTAATTTAGTTTTTGATGATGGGCTTAAAATCATGGGTTATATAGCCTTTGTAATGCTTGTTGCTTCTGGGTATGGAGAGGTTTTAAAGCAAAGTGGAGGTATAGCTGAGCTTGTAAAAACAAGTGTGCCTTTTATGGAGCAAAGTCACTTTTTAGCTATTTTTATCATGCTAGCCATAGGGCTTTTAATCACCATAGGTATAGGAAGTTCTTTTGGTACTATCCCTATTATCGCTGCTTTATTTTGTCCTATATGTATAGAGCTTGGTTTTTCACCTGTTGCAATTATTTTTATCATCGGTGTTGCAGGAGCTTTAGGTGATGCAGGATCGCCTGCTAGTGAAACTACCCTAGGGGTTAGTGTAGGACTTAGTGCAGATAAACAAGGTGATCATATCAAAGATACTTGTATACCAACATTTTTATGCTTTAATGGTTCTTTGCTTATCTTAGGTAGCGTTATAGCATTTTGCTTGCTTTAATATTAAAAGTCTTTTAAGGCTTTTAATATTCAAATTCTTCCATATAACCACAATCAATTGTAAGAATTTTCATTTGGAATGATTTTATAAACTCGATTATAGGTTCAACTCCACCATAAGGAAAAGAAACGGGATAAAAATACAATTTAGCTATATTTTTTTCTATTTTTTCTATAGAGTGAAAATAATATTCTCCATTTCCTATACAATCAAAAATATCATCAAATTCCCAGCAATCTTTGCTTGAGAAATATTCTAATTCTTTTTTGCTATAAAAATTATATATACTTTCATCTGTGTATAAATCTTCTATTTGTAAATTTTCATCTTTTAAAATTTTAATATAATTAAACAACTCACATAATCTTTTAAAAGATTTTTCATCGTTAATGATAAACTTAATAAAGCAAAATTTTTCCATTTTTAATACATTAGTAAAATTCCACTTGAGAGTCTACTTGAAGATTTATTATACTCGATAAGACTCTCGCCATATCCATTAAAATATTGAGTGTAAATATATAAGCCATTGTTGGAAATTTTATAAGCTCCACTTATTTCCACTGCACCACGATTAGACGAAAAATTTAAATTATTACGCCATAATATATTGATAAAATATTTATCTTGAGTATAAGCAAGATTGATATCAAAATTTCCTAGATATTTTTCTATGTCAGGATTGTCATCTTCTGAACTTTTTTCAGGAATTCTTAGCCAAATTCTAGGTATAAACACAAAATCTCCAAAAAACCACGCATTGCTAAGATAAATTCTATTCCATGATCTTGATTTTGGATCATCTTGCCCATTTGACTCATGCAATAAGCCAACACGCATATTTTTTAAATTTTCAAAAATTCCATGTCCACTTATTGGAAAATTAATAAAAAATTCTGGTTGGTAATTAGTTTCTCTAAATGGAGAAGAATGCTTATATAGTTGCCACCAAGAAACCTGAGTATATCCTATATTGTAACTTTCATTCAAACCTAAAATATTTTCAAAAAGAGTTTTTTTAAGACTAACTTGAAATTTAGTTTCTGTGTTTTTATAAGTTCTTTTGCTAAAATTATAAGAAACAGGCATAAAATAGCTAAGATTATGTGTGCTAATGCCAAAAGGATTGTAAGATTTTTCTGCACCAAGATAGTTTGCTAATGCTTCTTTTCTAGGGTTAAAATCATCCATATTGTATTCTTTTGTGGTGTTATTTTCAGCGTTTAAAGAGTGTTCTAATGATTTTTTTTCTTTTATTGTATCTTTCAAAACCATGTTTTTATAAATTTGCATAGCTTTTTTATATTCGCCTTGTTTTTCGTATTCTAAGGCTTGTTGAATCAAATCTTCATTTGCTAATACGCTTAAAGCACTAAAGATTAGTATAGTTTTTTTCATGAAGCCACTTTTTATAATCATCAAAATAGTTTAAATTTAAAAATTCATTTTCATTTTCAAATTCTACAAATTCTGCTTTCATTGTAGCACAAAAAAAGGCTAATTTATGGTTGTTTTCTTGTAAAAATTGCAAAGTTTTTTCAAAATTTTTACTATGGTAAAATCCACATAAATAATGCTTGTGTTTTTTTGTACTTGCTAAGAGGATATTTTGTGATTTTAGATGATTAAAAAGTCTATAAATACTTTTTTTACTTATATTTGGAGTATCTACACTAAGGATAAATACATAAGTATTTTGAAAATGTTTAAGTATAGAATTTAAAGCAATAAGCGGGGAGTAGTTGTTTAAATCTTCATCTAAAATAAGTGCTAAGTTTTTTTGATGAAATTTATCTTTTTTAGTACTAATGAAAACTTGAGTAAAAATTTTTGACATTTTTTCGTGTTGGTAAAGAGTTAAGTTTTTATCATTTGCTTGCAATAAACTTTTATCCTTCCCCATGCGAGAAGATTTTCCACCACATAAAATCACACAAGGATAGGGAATTTTTTCACTCATAAAAAACCTCATAAATTCATCAAAATATTTTATAATACATTTATGAAATATACAGATTTAATACAAATAAAAGATTATTTTAAACAATTTCAAAGACTAAATTATCTCAAACGCCTTGATGATAATATCTTAGAGCTTAGCTTAGATCATCAAGCTTTTATACTAGACTTAACGCGTGGAAAAAGTGGAATTTACCAAGATAAACTCCAAGCAAAAGTCTATAACGCTCCTTTTGATTTTATGTTAAAAAAATACTTTTCTAATGTAAAGATTTTAAATTTAGAAGTATTAGAAAATAATAGAATTTTATCTTTTGAAGTTTTATCAGAAAAATCTTACAAGTCTTACAAATCTAAAATTTATTTTGAATTTACAGGAAAAAACACCAATGTAATCATCACAGATGTAAATGATATTATCATAGAAGCTTTACGTCATATAGACAAAAGCTATCGTATTGTAAAAATAGGTGAAAAACTCCAAGCTTTGAAAACTTATGAAATCAAAGAAGAATTTATAAAGATTGATGACTTTAGTACATATTTTAAAGAAATTGCCAAAAAATTGCAACAAAATCGCTTAAAAGATATTAAAGAAAATAAGCTTTTAAATGTTGATAAAAAAATCTTTACTCTTAAAGAGAGTATAGAAAATTTAGAACAAGAAGATGATTTGTTGAAAAAAGCTCAAGAATTAAGCCAAAAGGCAAATGTTTTATTTGCAAATTTAAATTCTTTAAAAGATTATCAAAGAGAATTTATTTTGCAAGATTTTAATGCAAATGAACTTGCTTTTAAGCTCGAAGATACTCCTAAAAATAGCGCGAATGAATTTTATAAAATGGCTAAAAAATTAAAACAAAAGGCTAAAAATATCAATATAGAAAGAGAGATTTTAAGTGAAAAGCTTGATTTTTTAATAAATTTAAAAGATTTAATTTTTAAAAGCACTTCTTTGCGAGAATTAGAAGTTTTAATGCCTAAAAAAACCAAAAAAACTAAAAAAGAAGAGCTAAATGCAGGGGTTAGTAGTTTTTATTTTGATGAGTTTAAAATCAGTGTAGGACGCAATGAAAAAGCCAATGAATACTTGCTAAAAATAGCCAAAAAAGATGATATTTGGTTGCATGTAAAAGATTATCCTAGTGCACATGTTATTATCACTTCAAATAAATTAAAAATAAGTCAATTAGTGCTAGAATTTGCAGCAAAGCTTTGTGTGGAATTTTCTAAGCTAAGCTCTGGAACTTATTTGGTCGATTATACGAGTAAAAATTTTGTTAAGGTGAGAGAAAAGGCTTTTGTAAATTATACAAATTATAAGACTTTAAGCATTTTAAAGGAGTAAACATGCCTATAAGTCCCATAGGTGGTATTCATTTTGCTAACCAAAATGCACCAGTGCATTCAGCACAAGTAAGTAATGAACTAGCAAAAGATTCTTTTGCAACTTTAGTAAATATGAGTGAGTTTCAAGCAAAAGAAAAGGCAGTTGAAAAACTTGAAAAGGTTAATCAAACTCATGAAGTGAGTGATGAGGTAAAAGAAAGACAAGAGGAAGAAAAGAAGCATTCTAAACATCATCAAGAACAAATGGAAGATGATGAACAAGAAGATGATGAACAAGAAGAAGTAAAAAAAAGCTCTCATTTGCTTGATTTAAGTATATAAAAGGGATAAAAATGTTTTCAAAGACAAGAATTTTAAGTGCTATTGTGATGATAGCTGTGATAGCTGTGATAGCTTTGGTAGATAATTTTTTAATTAATTTTGCAATTTTTGGTGTTTTATTGTTTTTAGCATTTAATGAATCAAAAGCTATGTTTAAAAGCAAATATGCAAGTGTTTTTGTAGCTTTATGTATTTTTGCAATAGGGGTGTTTTTAGATAAACCTTTCTTTATAGGTCTTTTAGCTTTGATTTTGATTTTGGGATATTTAGTTTATAAAAAAAGTGAAAATTTAAATGAACTTATGCCTTATATTTATCCAACTTTACCTATTTTAATGCTTTATCAAGTATTAAGTTATGAGGGTATGTTTGTATTATTTTGGCTTATAGTGATTGTTGTTGCTTGTGATAGTGGAGCATATTTTATAGGAAAGTTAATTGGCGAGAGAGCTTTTTCTCCAACAAGTCCAAATAAAACTCTAGAAGGGGTTGTAGGAGGGATAGTTTGTGCAGGAATTTTAGGAACTATAATAGGTTCTTTTGAATTTAGTGTGGTAAAAAGTATTTATATATCTTTGGTTGTAGCTGTTTTTGCTGTGATAGGAGATTTGCTTGAAAGTTATTTTAAAAGACAAGCAGGCATTAAAGATAGTGGTAATTTAATCCCAGGACATGGCGGAGTTTTAGACAGAATTGATGCTGTTATCATTGCAGCATTTGCAATGGCAACTTTGGTATGATTATTCTTGGAAGTACAGGAAGCATAGGGGTTAATACTCTTTTTATTGCTAAAGAAAACAATATAGCTATAGAGGCTTTATCTTGTGGTAAAAATATTAAGCTTTTTAATGAGCAAATAGCTATTTTTAAGCCTAAATTTGTATGTATTCAAGATGAAAAAGATAAAGTTTTGATTAATCATGGTAAGGTTTTTTGTGGTCAAGATGGCTTAAAGGCGATGATAGCTGAGTGCAAAAGCTCTTTGGTAGTAAATGCTATAGTAGGTTTTGCTGGCTTAAATTCAAGTCTTATGGCTCAAAAACTTGGTAAAACTTTAGCTCTAGCTAACAAAGAAAGCTTAGTGGTAGCAGGGAAATTTTTTGATACCTCTAAAATCAAAGCCATAGATAGCGAGCATGCAGCGCTAAAGTGCTTGATAGATAAAAGAAAAGATATTAAAAAGCTTTTCATCACAGCAAGTGGTGGAGCTTTTTATAAATATAAAATTAAAGATTTAAAAAATGTTAGTGTAAAAGAAGCTCTTAAGCATCCTAACTGGAGTATGGGAGCTAAGATCACCATAGATAGTGCTAGTATGTGCAATAAACTTTTTGAAGTCATCGAAGCTTATCATCTTTATGGTATTAAACAAATAGATGCTTTAATAGAAAGAAAATCTTTAGTGCATGCTTTGTGCGAGTTTAAAGATGGTGGTATAAGTGCTTATTTTTCTCATGCAAATATGCGTTTATCTATCGCTCAAGCGATTTTAAATAAACATAGTAAAAGTTTTATAGAAAATTTAGATTTATTAACTATGTCAAGTTTAAAATTTGAGAAAATTAGTTTAAAAAAATACCCTATATTTTCACTTAAAGATGAACTTTTAAAAGAGCCTGATTTAGGTGTGATTATTAATAGTGCAAATGAATATATGGTGTATCAATTTTTAGCTCAAAAAGCACAATTTTTAGATATAGCTAGAGGAATTTTTAAATCATTAGATCATTTTGGAGTGCCAAAGATTAACCAAATTGAAGATGTATTTGAGTATGACAAACAAGTGAGGCTTTATTTAGATAAGGAAATGAAGTGAGATTATTTTTAAGTATTTTAGTTTTTGTAAATGTTGTTTTTGCTTTGGAATTTAGTGTTAAGGAAAATGGAAAAAGTTTAGATGATAACAATACAGTTTTAATTCTTGGAGGTATGCAAGGAGATGAGCCAGGTGGCTTTCATGCTGCTAGTCTACTTTTGAGTGATTATAATATTACTAAAGGCAAAATCATCGTTGCACCAAATTTAGCTTTTGAAAGTATTATCGCTAGAAATAGAGGAAATTTTGGCGATTTAAATAGAAAGTTTGCTTATATAGATGAAAATGATCCAGATTTTCATACTATAGAGCGTATAAAAAAGTTGATTTTAGATCCTGAAGTTAATATGGTTATAAATTTACACGATGGAAGTGGTTTTTATAGACCACAATATGAAAGCAAAGATAAAAATCCAAATCGCTGGGGTAATACTAGCATCATTGATCAAAGCGAAGTAAATTCTACCAAATACGCAGACTTAGAAAATATAGCTAAAGAGGCAGTAGAAAACATTAATAAAGCTTTAATCAAAGAAGAACATCAATATCATTTAAAAAATACCAAAACTCAAGAAAGTAATGATAAAGATATGTTAAAGGCTTTGACATATTTTGTTGTTTCAAACCACAAAGCTGCTTTTGCAAATGAGGCAAGTAAAAATTTACCAACTCATTTAAGGGTGTATTATCATCTTTTAGCGGTGGAGTATTATTTAAAAAAAGCAAATATAGAATTTCAAAGAACTTTTGATTTAACTCCAAATGGGGTTTATAATGCCATTGAAAAACCTTTAGAAGTAAAACTTTTTAATGATAAAATCTTGCTTTATCTTGATAAGCCAGCCAATGCTATAAATTTTTTACCTTTTCCTATTAACCAAGCTTTAAATTATAAGGCAAGTAATGAAATTACAGCTGTTGTTTTAAATTCAAATTCATTTTCAATAAATTATGGAAATCGTTTGCAAACTAGATTGTATCCTGATTATTTTGAATTTTCAAATGCCCTAGATAGTGTTGAAGTGATAGTAGATGGTAAAAACATAAAAACTAATTTTGCTCAAAAGATCATGGTAAAAAATAACTTTAAAATTCCTTCTATTGCTGGTGTAAGAGTGAATGTTATAGGATTTGATAGGGGTGTTGATGAAAGTGATATTTTAATTAGTAAAAATCAAATGCAAAGTCGTTATTCTTTAGATAAAAAAAGAAAAATTTATAGAGTGGAATTTTATGAGTTAAAAAATGCGAATTTAGCTGATCAAGTTTTTGAGAAAAAGAATAACTTCAAAGAGATTAAAAAAGTAAGTATACCTGCAAAAGCTATAGAAAAAGCAGAGAAGAAAGATAAATTTATCGGTATGATTTTGGTAGAATTTCAATGAAAAATTTAATTCTTGCTATAGAAAGCTCGTGTGATGATAGTTCTATTGCTATCATTGAGAAAAATACTTTTAAATGCATTTTTCACACAAAAATTTCACAAGAAAATGCACATAGTTCCTATGGTGGGGTTGTGCCTGAACTTGCTGCGAGATTGCATAGTGAAGCTTTACCTAAAATCTTAGAAAAATGCCAAAAGTACTTTAATAAACTTTGTGCTATAGCAGTTACAAATGAACCTGGTCTTAGTGTGAGTTTAATAGGCGGGGTTGCTATGGCTAAAATGCTTGCTATAAGTTTAGATCTACCACTCATAGCTATTAATCACCTAAAAGGACACATCTACTCTATGTTTTTAGATAAAAAAGCTAGTTTTGATATGGGTGTGTTGCTTGTAAGCGGTGGGCATACTATGGTGCTTTTTATTGATGAACAAGGCAAAATCACAGAACTTGCAAGAACGAATGATGATAGTTTTGGAGAAAGTTTTGATAAAGTAGCAAAGATGATGGATCTTGGTTATCCTGGTGGGGCTATCATAGAAAAATTAGCTAAAAATACAAAAGAAAGTGATTTAAAATTTAGTATCCCTTTGCTTCACTCTAAAGATTTAGCTTATAGTTTTTCAGGACTTAAAAACCAAGTACGTTTAGAAATTTTAAAAGAAGAGTTAAGCTTAGAGCGTAAAAGCAAAATCGCTTTTGCTTTTCAAAAAGCAGCTATAGCTCATATTTTAAACAAGTTAGAAAAAATTTTTAAAGAACATAGATTTAAACGCTTTGGTATAGTAGGTGGAGCTAGTGCAAATTTAGGCTTAAGAAGCCAAATAGAGTGTTTATGTCAAAGCTATCAATGTGAACTTTTACTAGCCCCACTTGAGTATTGCTCAGATAATGCTTTGATGATAGCAAGGGCAGCTTGTGAAGCTTATGAGCGTAAAGAATTTGCAAGTATTGAAGATGATCTTATAAGCCCTAAAGTCAAAAATTTACAAGGTGTGTTATGAAAAAGGCATTTACTATTATAGAGCTTGTGTTTGTAGTGATTATACTTAGAGTTTTGGCTGCAGTTGCCTTGCCAAAATTTAGCACAAGTAAAGATGAGGCAAGTACAGCTCAAGCTTTAGGAAATTTAAAAACTTTTATTAACGATGTAAGCTCTTATGTATTAAAAAATGAAAGTCTTTCAAGTATAGCTTTAATGAGCAATGTAGCAAATGTAAAAAATGAAGATTTATCTTCCTTGCAAAATGCTACCAAAGAGCTTGATTTTAGCGTGGGAAATGATGAGCAGTGTTTTAAGGTGCTTTTTGTGGATAAAGAAAGTATTTTGCTTTTAGCACTTATGGTAGATAATGCTCAAAAAAGTAAAGTTCAAAATATAGCAGATTTAAAAAACCAAACCTTAAAAGATCCAAAAAATCAAAGCATAAAAACTCAACTAGATGAAGCTTTAAATGCTTTTAGTCAAAGTGAATTTACAAGTGTTTCGAAGTCTAAAGCTTGTCAAAGCTTAATCCATTCTAAAGCTTTTAAATCCTTATCCACCAAAGTGTACTTTCTAAGTGGTAATTAAAACAAGGGGTTAAAAATACACCCCACCACTTAAATATAATTTCATTCTATGATCATCATCGTATTTATACTGATGTAATGCTCTTGCTGCATCAAGTTTTATATAATATGCATTATTCTTATTATAAAGTATTTGTAAACCCACTGCATCTAAAAAATGCTCATCTGCTAATCTACTTCCTGAGTCTTTTTCATACCAAGCATAACCTATATCATAAAAAGGTGTAAAATAAAAATTCGTATTTGGTATATTTATTCTTATACCAAAGTTAGCTACTATGGTATTATCTCCATCACCTTCTCCATTATCATAAGCTCTTACTCCATAAGCTCCACCTAAAGATGAACTTTCAGAAGAATCTAGTTCAAAATTCCCTAATACCTTTTGATAGTTTATATTTAAAGTATGAGTAATGTATTCATTAATACTATAATAATTATTCAAACTAGCATTGAGTTTTCTAAACCAACCAAAGCCATTACCATCACTTTTAGATGTATCTCCAAATATAGTAGTGCCATCATCATTAACTTTACCTATACTTATCTTAGCACTATAACTTAGGGTATTATTTTCAAAGCCTCTAAATAAACCTTCTAAACCCATACTACCTACATTAGAATGTTTATCTATACTATAATCATCAAATATATTTGAAAAAGGTTCATCTTTTAATATCTTATGATAAATACTAGAAGTAAAGTATAAAGATGAATTTGTATTTATCCATACAGGATAAGAAAAGTCTATACCAAAATTTCTAGAAGTACCACTAAAGCCAACTTCTTTATAATCTCCACCTAAAGAATAAGATCCTTGAGAAATACTTGGAGTAATTTTTAAATTTCCTAAAAAGAAAGTATAACTAGCTCCATAGTTGATTTGTTTTTCATCACTTGATTGTAAGTAAAAATTATAATAATCTCCCATATTTAATATAGAATTAAATCCCATACTAATACCAGCTCTATATTCTCCTGCACTCTTAATACCATAATTATCACTATATAATAATACATTAGCCTTAGTATCAGGTTCTACTTCTATAAGTATATCAGTTTCTCCTACATTCTCTCCTGCTTGTAAACCTGCTAGGGTATTTAGTCCATACATTTCATTGACTTTATACACACTATCTTCTATTAATTTAGTAGAGATGATTTTACCTTTGATTTTTTCATTAAGCTTACTTTCTATGAAGTGATCTTTTATAGTAGTTTTATTTTTTATTATATATTTGCCTAATACTCCTAAAGAAATATTAATTTGAATATTTTTTCCATCAAATTCTTGTTGAGGAATATAAGCTGTTGCTGCAGGATAGCCATTAACTTGAAAATAATAAGCAATGATATTAGATATATCTTGTAAATCTTGCAAGCTAAATCTTTTAGCATTAAACTCACTCACTAAGCTTTGTAAATCTTCTTCTTTAATACCTAGCTTTTTAAAGCTAGTGTTTTTATTAGTAAGAACAAAGTGATATTTAATCATAGGCTTTGTAGTGGAGTTAGTAGAATTATTTATATTGCTTGTATTAGTGGTTTGATTGTTTGAGTTAGTGTTAGTTGTATTATTAGCTGTGTTGGTATTATTTTCTTTACTAGTATTGTTAGTTTTTTCATTAGTAGTAGTATTTATATTAGTATTGTTTTCTTTATCGGTTGTGTTGTCGGTATTATCTTTTGCACTAGTATTAACTTCTTTATTTGAGTTAATAGTGTTATTAGTTTTTTTATTAGTATTATCATTAGTAGAACTAGTATTAGTTAAATTAGTTTGATTATTACTAGCTTCCTCTTCTTGTCTTAGTTTTTCTTTTAATTGTTCTTTTTTTTCTTCTAAAACCTTTTTAGCTTCTTGGGCTTTTTCATAATCATCTTTGGTTTTTAGATTTTCTTTTATGGCTTTGTTTTGAGGGAGGTTTTTATCAGGGGATAATTCTATAACCTTTTCTATATCATTTTTAGCTATGATAATAGAACCTTCATTATTATTAGCATAGACTAAAGAACTAATTGCTATAGTAGTAAATAAGAGTTTTTTCATAATGGTTTTTCCTTAATTTTTTATTTTTATTTATTTTTTTCTTAATTTGGCTTTTATATTTGTATAGATTAATCACAATATTGTTTAATGCAAGTATTTATTCATACTCATTATTATTGCTAGGATAGTTATATCCTAGCAAAGTGTTTATAATCCTCCAACCACACAAGGATTCATAGTTTTATAATTATCACTTACTATGCAGGTTTTACCTTTTTGATTCATAGAAGCTTCTTCTATTTCTTCTTGTTCTTCCTCTTCTTCTAAGCTATTATTACCTATTAGATTAAGTGAAGCAGTTTGTTCGAAGGTTAGATCTGTTGCGGGAAGTTCTGGTCTGTTTGGATCATCTATACTTCCACCATCTCCAGTTATTTCTTTTAAGTCAGGATTTGTATTTAATATAGCATTAGCAAAGGCACCTTTGATAGTAAAATGACCATTAGAATCAGTATTTGTTTTTCCTTTCCATTTTTCTAATAGCATTTGATTATTAGAAATACTATTAGCTAGAATTTGACTTTCACTCATTAAAGAATTTAATTTATTTTCTAAGGTTTTAAATTCTTGATCATTTTTACTTGCTAAACCTTTATTGATTAATTCTACATAAGCATTATAAGCTTTAACAACACTATCAAGTTCTTTTTGTTTGGTTAGTAGTTGTTTTAGAGAATTATTAGAGTGTTCTACTAAAGGTTTTAACTTTTCATTGATAAAAGCTAAAAGTTCTGCTTTATTGTTTTTAAATTCCTCATACTTAGAATAAGCTGTTTTATAATCATTATGGAATTTTTCCAATATATCTTTCATACCTTCTTGACCATATAAAGCTTCTAAGAAAGATATACTTTGAATGATACTTTCATTTAGGCCATGAATTTTATCAAGATCTTTTATATCTACCCAGTAATTTCCTGCAAATATTTCATCAAGCCATTGGTTTAAATCTTCTTTGCTAATTACATCATCACTACCTAAAATAACATCAGAATCATTTGGGTTATCAGGGTTGGTTGGTGGGGTTGGTTTTTCTATAGTATTAGCTTTAGATAAAAAGTCTTTATAGATACTTTCTTGAGTAGAATCATTATAGGTGTGGATGTTTATTTTATCTGAAACATAACCATTTTTATTAAAATCATTCCAGTAAGCTTGATCAGCAGTTGCGTTGGTTAAGGATCCTTCTTTGTTATAAATATGAATATTATTTAAATTTGCGATAAAAACTCCTGCTAAATTTCCAAAATACGTGCTTCTAAAATTTTTATTATAAGATATTTTTGAATTATTGCTTAAAAATATAAAAATATTTTCCATATCATCTTTTTTACTACCATGTAACGCCCCAGCAAAAGCTCCTATGTATAAAGAATCATTTCTCCATGTTCCAGTAGCTGATAAATTTCCAACATTATATATTGCAATATTTCTAAATTCATTAGCATTTTTTGATGCTGATAATTGATCTGATCTTCCAAGAAAATAACCAATATAAGTTGTATAAACTTCTCCAATTTTATTAGTTAAAGATATATTACCAATATTTTTTAAAATAACATTATTATAGGATGTAGATGCCCCCATTCCTGTAAATCCACCCACCCCTATAGCATTACTTGCGAATTTACCTTCGTTTGTTGCGTTGATGCCTTCTATTTTATCAATCTTTATGTTTGATATAAAAGAATCAGCTACATTACCACTAAAACCACCAACAATCCTAATCCCATTAATCATGCCTATATTGCTTAATGATATATTTGAAATTGAACTATTACCAATGTGACCTGCAAAAGCACCTATTCTATTAGGTAAACTATGATTATATTTAAAATCTACACTATCAATATTAATATTATCAATTTTAGCATCTTTAATAGCTCCAAACAAACCAACATTGTAATCTTCATTAGCATTTATAGTAATGTTTTTCAATGTGTATCCATTTCCATTAAATGTTTTATTAAAAGCATTATTGTAATCATATGCAATAGGATCTATAGTCATTCCGTTAAAATCAATATCTCCTACTAATTTAAATTCATCAATTTCTTTAATATTATCTAAACCTTCATTCCAACCTTTTGCAAAGTGCCACCACTCTATAGCATTATCTTTTTCATTTCCCATATTACCCATAGTTAAAGTTTTTTTGAAATTAGAATTTCCTATATGAGTGGTGTTGGTAGTATCTGTATAATTTGTATTTTGTATATTTACATTATTACCAAATTTATAACCATCATTAGCGAAATTTATCATTTGTCTTTGTGTGTAACCACCTTCTACAGCTGTTACATTGATTTTATTAGAATTTAACTTAGCACTATCTGCATCTATATATACATAATTGCCTACCAAATGCGTAGTAGAATCAGCATTACCTAATTTACCACCTTGTATATCTACCTTATTCCCTATAAGTAATACATTATTTGCATTAATATTACCCATATTCACTACATTACCTGCTTTATGTGGCTTAAATACCGGAGAGAAAGCTGCGGCTTGTTCTTTAGTTAGCTTTGCAAATTTCCACATATCATCATTACTCATAGACGAAGTCGAAGCCACAAAGCGATTAGCATTGATAATTCCATTTTTAGTAATGATTACTCCATTAGGGTTGATTAAAAAGACATTATTACCACTTGCATTTAATAAGCCATCTATAGTAGATTTACTTGTTCCATGAGCAATGTTTAGGTAGTTTTGTCCTTGACCTTTAAAATTTACACTTTCACCCTTATTTATACTAAAACCACCACCCCATTGGATAACATGGCTATTTTTATTTGGTGTTTTACCTGTGATATCAATAGTGTTTTTACCAGTATTTTTATCAAAGTATGGACCAGATATAGTTCCACTAGTCCCATGAGTAAATTTACCTCCACTAGGTAAAGCCATTAGTGGAGAAAAAAGCATTGATACTGTTATACCTGAGAGTATGATATGATTTGAGAGTTTATGATGTGCTTTCATGATATATCCTTATTGTTTTTATTTTTGTTTTTAATTTAAATTCACTACTATGCTTTTTGCATCTTTACTTGCACTTAGAGTGTATTTAGCCTTTTGAACCTTTGCTTTAATGTTTTTATGTAAGCTTTGATTGTTTTTAGTGATAATGTCTAATAAGCTTTGTAAATCTTTTTGATCTAGTTGTTTATTATCCTCATTTATAAAGCCTTTTTCACTTTGCATTAGAATAAAGCTTTTATTTTTTATATTATTGTTGGTATAAACATTAATAGAAGTTTTTTCACTTAAATTAATAGCTTCATTAGCACTTAAATAATTCTTTGTATCATCTTTTAAGATAAAGCTATAATGATCAAAGTTATTTACTAGCTTTGCACTGATATTAGTATTTAAATAAAGATGATTATTAGTATTGTTTTTATGCTTTATGGCTTTTGGAGTAAAACCATTATCAGTTTGGGTTTGTAAAAAGCTACCTGCTAATATATCTATTTTAGTATTATTAAATATATTAGTATTACCACTTAAATATAAAGTATTATTATAGCTTTTATCATTTTCACTATATACACCAGAAGCACTTATAATAATAGCTTCATTGTTTTTATACTCATCTATATTTAAATTAGCTATATGGATATAATTATCATGAGTATTTTTAGCTATACCTGCACTAATTAATACCCTACCTTCTCTTTTATCAGAAGCTGTACCTAGTGCTAAATTTGTAAAGCTAATATTATTATTAGCACTTTCTTCTTTAGCACTAATAACATATACATTATCATAAGCAGCACTTGAATAATCTTTAATGTTTAAAGTATTATCTAAAGCGTTTTCATTAGCTCTTAAAATGATTTTAGAACCCTTATCTATATTAGAAGCATTAGATAAAGATTGAACTAAATCATAATTAATGGTATTTTTTTCTAAATTATTTGCTTCTATAATAGTGGTTAGGTTTCTAGCTGATTTTACTTCTTTTAAATTAATAATATTATCACTTGCTGTTTGTGCATAATAGTCTTTATTATCTAAAGTAGTTTTACTAACTCCATAAATATATAAAGGTATAGATACATTAGATGAGCTTAGATTAATTTTATTATTATCTGCTTTTCCACTTAATACCTTAGCTGCTGTGATTGAAATTTTATCTTGATAGTTTTCTACTACACTTTCTTGGGTTAAATCCCCTTTTATATTCACACTATTTCTACTAGCACCCTTACTAGCATAAGCTCCATAAAGATTAAATTCATTCTCTCCAGTAAAATTAGCATTAATCTCAAAAGGTTTTTTAAGATTTATATTAATCTTATTATCATTAGCATAGCCATTACTTGCAAATCCTGCATAAAAGTCTAAGAGTGCTTTTACTTCTATATTAGTATTTAGAGCAAGTAAGGTTTGTAAGTCTTTAACTTCTATAGTATTTTTATGAGCATTACCTTGAGTGATCTTACCTCCATAGATTTCTCCATTTAATACAGCATTATAAGCTAATGGGGTATTTTTAGTATCTACTCTTAAATCTAGTTTTAAATCATTGATTAAGGTGGTGTTTTCACTAACTTGGTAGTTTTGATTATTATTTACATCAACAAAGGCTCCACCTAAATGTGTAGCAGCTGATGTTGAATAAGCTCCACTTGGTCCATGAACTACTAAAGAAGCTCCATCTATAATGAGTTTGTTTTTATTAGCATTAGCATTGTAGCTCATAGCACCTAAAATATGAGTCATTCTCTCATCAAAAATACTCTCTCCTAAAGCACCTTGTCTATAAGGAGTAGTATGAAAGTCTATCTTTACTCCTTTGTTTAATATAACACTATTATTATTAGTATTAGCATCCACTCCAAAAGCACCTACTACATAAGGAGCACCATTTAAAACTAAGGTATAAGTGTTTTCAACACCCATATTCACATAAGCATCTTTTAAATAATTTAAAGTATTATTACTAGCTTCACCCTTTCTTGCTATAGCTGGGGTAATTAAAAAATTATATTTATTATCTAAACCTGTAGCTTTAGGATTCATTACTTCTTTATTAGTAGGTTTTAAATAATATATAGAAGATAATTCTCCTGCTTTTAATGTTAGGGTATTATTATTAGCTTTAGCATTAAAGGTATAAGCTGAAACTAAAAAAGGTATATAGCTTATTTGATTAATGCTATTATTAGCAGAATATGCTCCATGAAAGCCATTTACTACAAAGATATCTTCTTTTATATTTGGAGTAAGTATTTCTTGTTTTAATCTCATATCACTAAAGTTCATATGTTTTGATTTGGGATTATCATAGATTAAAGTGATATTAGAAAGATTTTTATTAGTAGCTAATTGACCATAGAAGTTTTTACCATTTAAAAACTTATAAGTATCATTAGTATTATCATATACACTTTCATCATTAAAACCATGTTTTTTAATAACATAAGCTTTTAAAGTATTATCATAAGTAGCTTGTGTGGCTGCATTTAAAGAACTTAGTGATAAAATAGTTAGTAAAGAAAGTTTTAAAAGTTTAGAATGTTTATAAGATTTAAAAAGATTTAAACTTAAAGAGTGTAAGTTAAAACGAAAATTATCGTTCCCCCCCCCCATAGGGTGCAATGTGACTTTAGACATAAAATATCCTTTCAAAGATTAATATTAATATCTTTAATTAACTAACAGCTGTAAATTTATAAAAAAACTAGCTGATATTTCATTAATAAGTTAGAAATTATAAATACAAAATCATAAATTTAAACTGAAATATAAATAAGAGTAAAATAGTTTTATAATGAGAAATATGGGAGGGGGGATATGGTGAAATAGGAATTTATGAAAGGTGGGGGTTTGAGAGTGTATTAGTATTTAGTTATAATTTTATAATTTATTTTTTTAAAGGTATTATTGTGAGTTTTTTATGGGTTTTATTTCAAGAAAACAAACTTAAAATCATTCTTTTTTTGCTTTTTAGTATTTTTACAAGTATGTTGGGTGTGTTGGTGTTGGTTTTTATTAATGAATTTTTACTAAAAGCTAATCTTGAAAATTCAAATATCATTATGTATTTTGTGCTTTTATTGCTTGTATTTTTTGCAAGTTCTTCTTTTGTGGAAATTTCCCTAAGTACCTTTGGTCAAAGTTTTATTTTTAAAATGCAAAGAAGGGTTGTAAAACAAATTTTAGATACAAGTGTTTTGAGTATTTTAAATACCACTAAAGCAAAGATTTTAGCTTCTTTGAATAATGATGTGCGTAGCATTTCTTTTGGGCTTTTGAGGCTTCCTGAATTTATACAATCAAGTGTTTTGATCATTTGTGTAAGTGCTTATATAGCTTATCTTTCTTTAGAAATTTTCTTTTTGTGTTTGACTTGGATAGTCTGTATTTTTATAGTGGATAATTTTTTGATGAGCAAGGTGTATTTTTATTTTAAAAATGCTAGGGAAAATGATGATGCCTTGCAAAAAAACTATCAAAACATTTTACAAGGACATAAGGAGCTAACTCTTAATCCTTTGAGAGCGAAATATTATTATGAAAATGAGTTTGAAAAAAATGCCCTAAAAAAGAAAAAAAGTTCTACTATGGGAAATATCTTGCATATTTTATCTAACAATTGGAGTAATAGTGCCATGCTAGCTTTAGTAGGGGTAGAGTTTTATATGGCTTTAAGTTATGAGTTTGCTAGTTTGCAAAGTGCTACGACCATTGCTTTAAGTGTACTTTTTCTAAGAGCGCCACTTGGGGCTATGATTGGAAGTTTTCCTACGCTTATGATGGCAAAAATTGCCTTAGATAAAATTTCAAATTTAAATTTAGAAAACTATACTCACGAGTTTAAGCTTAATCAAAACAAAAAAGTTTGGCGAAAACTTTGCTTTAAAGATGTATCTTTTGCTTATAATGAAAAATTTGCTCTAAAACCCGTAAATTTCGAGCTTAAAAAAGGTGAGTGTATATTTTTAATAGGTAAAAACGGTAGCGGTAAATCTACTTTTTCTATGATTTTAGCAGGGCTTTTTACGGATTTTAAAGGAGATATTTTTTTAGATGATGAAAAAATCACCACAAAAAATATTTATGAGTATAGAAATCTAATTAGTGCAATTTTTAGTGATTTTCATTTATTTGAGTACGTTTTAGAAGATGAGAAATTTAGCAAAGAGGACTTAGTTTATTGGCTTGAAATTTTAGAGCTAAATGAAAAAGTAGAACTTATAGGAAATACTTTTAGCACTATAAAGCTTTCAGCAGGACAAAAAAAGCGTCTTGCTATGCTTAGTGTTTTACTTGAAAAAAGAGATATTTTGATTTTAGATGAGTGGGCGGCTGATCAAGATCCTATGTTTAGAAAGTTTTTTTACACTAAGCTTTTACCGCTTTTAAAGCAAAAGGGTATTACTATATTTGCTATAACACATGATGATGTGTATTTTGATATGGCTGATAGAATTTTACTTGCACAAAATGGTCAAATACAAGAGTTAAAAGGCGATATAAAAGAACTAGCGAAAAATGCAGTAGAAAAATTTTAAAGGAATAAAAATGAAAAAATTACTCATTTTGTGTTTATTTTTAGGAGTAAGCTTGATGGCAAAATCTTTTGAGCTCGTAAAAGAGCCTGTATTAACCACACAAATGGTTGAAAGGATTTTGGATCTTGCAAAAAAAGAAGCAAGAAAAAATGGCTTTCATGTAAGCATTACTATAGTGGATAAATCTGGTCAAATTTTAGCAGTTTTAAGAGATGATAAAGCAGGTGTGCATACGCTTAATGCTAGTTATAAAAAAGCTTACACAGCTACTTCGCAAAAAAGAGAAACAGCGATTATTTTTAAAGGTGTAAAAGAAGGTAAAATACCTGAAGATATTCGTTATTTAGATGATAAATTTTCCATTATGCCCGGTGGAGTGCCGATTTTTATAGATGGTGTTGTTGTTGGTGGTATAGGTGTGGGTGGAGCACACTTAGATGAGGATGTAAAAATAGCTAAAGCAGGGGTAGCATTTTTACAATAGGCTTTGATTTTCAAAGCCTATTATTACTTAGTTTTTGCATAAATTTCTTTTTCAATGTCTATATAAAATTTAGCAATAGCGTTATAAGCTTCTTCCCAAGCTTTTAATGTAGCCTCATCTGCATTTAACACTACTTTAATAGCCTTTAAAAGACAAGTGCCGACTATAGGATAATGTTCTTCTTTAACATTTAATCTTGTATGAGTGATAGCTACTTTATCAACAAAGCTTCTCATATTTTCTAAATTTTCTACATTTTTTGCTGCCATTAAAATAGCCATAGCTAAAGCTTTTGGTTGTTCACCTGAAGCTTGTTTTTCCATATTAAACATAGGCTTTACTTCAGGATATTCTTCAAACATGATTTTATAAAATTCTTTTGTCAAAACTTCACCATTTTTTTGTAAAACTGGTACACAATCTTTGATGATTTGAATTTGTTCTCGGGTCATTTTTTCTCCTTTAAAATGAAAACTTTAAAAAATTATATATAAAAAGGAGAAAAAATATCTTGATTTATGTTAAGTTGATAAGTTTTCTTTTTAATTCTTCAAAAAAATCTTTCATAAGCATTGCAAAACCTTTATAAAAATCGCTTTTTGCACCTTTTTCTAGGTCGTCATTCCATAAGTTAAACCAAGTAAAAAAATCTTTTTCTAAAAATATTTTTAATGTTTTTTTGTCATTATGTTTTAGTAATTCTTTAATAAATAAAAGCTCATTTACTAGACTATCTGCGGGTTCATTTTCCAAAAAATATAAAAAATTATTGATTATAAAAATATTTTTTACTCTATCAGAATTACAAGAGTAAATTTCTTTATCTTTATCTAAATAAAAAGATGCAAAAGGAGGCGCTTTTACAAAATTTATATCACTTAAAAACAAACTTACAAAATCACTTCCTATGGTTTCTTCATTTTCATTGCAAGATAGAAGTTTTAGAGCTTCTATTTGCAATGGATTATCGTTTTTTAAAAACCAATTTTCCCAAAGTTTGTTTTCCTTAAGTTTTTCTAGCAAATTTTTATCTGGTGGATTTTGCAAGAAATTTATAAACACATCTATGGCTAGGCTTTCCATTAAAAATGCCCTAGCATTATAGAAGTGCTTATAAGTCCGTAAAATAACATTCTAGTAATAAATACCCCTAAAAATGCACAAAATAGGGCAAAATATGCAAAAAATTTACTTTTAAACTTTTCATGTAAATAATTATGTAAATACCAAGTGGTAATACCAAGTCCTAAAAAAGCAAAAGAAAGTGATATAAACCACACATAAGTTCCACCCAAAAGCTCAAAAGGATTTACAAGTCCCATGATCCAAGTTTGTCCTACATGTAAAGTTTGTAAAACTATAGCCGTGCTTAAAAGTCCTATACCTATAAGCCCTGCAAAAAATGACATTCTTCTTTCATGTTCGCCATTTTCAAAAAAACAATAATAAACAATAGCACCTAAAAATATAGCACTGGCAAAAAAATAAAGCAAAGTAATTTTAAAATCCCAAGTAGGTACACTTTCTTGCATAGCACCGTAAGCTCCACTCATAAAAAATAGTCCCAAAATTCCACATATTAGTGTGAGATAAAACACCCAATTTGAAGTTTTTAAATAAAGTAAAAAGCCTAAAGCACACACAAGGGATACAAATAAAATTTCATTATTCATCCATCCTATATGCCATTCATTGTTTGCATAAAACATTCCCATTCTATTTAAAACATTAAAAATATGAGTAATATCATTTAAGTGGAAAACAGAAGGTAAAAAAGCTATTGTCATAGCTATACCTAAAATAAGACCAAAAGATTTTAAATTCGTTTTATTTTTATAGCCCTTTATAAATGCTGGGGCGTATACAAAACTAAGTCCTATAACTGCCTGTGCTAAGATAGTAAAAAGCACCAAAGGCATTTCGCTTAACATATGGTTAAATGATGTCATCTTTTACTCCTTGATAGTTTTGAGGAAGATGAAAAATAGCACTTTTATTTCCTGATGGTAAACTATGTTTTTCTGGTACTATACATAAATTTGGATGTGTTATTGATGCATCTGGTAGAGGGGTTATGGAAGCTAAATTTCCATATTCTTCTCTAAGTTCTGTTATATCGCCTGCTTTTAAAGCTCTAAAAGGACAAGAATCTACACAAATTGGATTCTTACCTTCTTTTAATCTTTCATAACATCCATCGCATTTGCTCATATGTCCACTTTCATGATTAAATTGTGGTGCGCCATAAGGACAAGCCATAGCACAGGCTTTACAACCTATGCACATGCTATCTTCAACTATAACTATACCCCATTTTACTTTCATTGTTGCTCCTGTTGGACAAGCTTTAAGACAAGATGGATTAGAGCAATGATTACAAGATATAGAAGTATAATAAGCAAAAATATTTTGTTCTAAGCTTCCATCACTTTTGCAGGTCCATTCCCCACCTTCTGTTTCAAATACACGGCGAAAATTAACTCCTACTGGCATATTTTTATAATCTTTGCAAGAAAGTGAGCAAGTTCTACATCCAACACATTTACTTTGATCTAGCATAAAGCCAAATTGCGAATTTTCTTCTAATTTCATCTTTGTTCTCCTAAGCTTTCTCAATTTCAACTAAAATAGAATGTTGTCCATTTCCCTTAGAAATGGCAGTTGGCAATAAACTAGCTAATGAATTAACACAAGTTCCTATATCTATACCATTTTCATACTTTACCCATGCACCTTGTGGAGTTGTTGCACACCCTGGTATTATTTTTGGTGTTACTTTTGCTATACCTTGAATAACTCCTAAATCATTTTTAACTCGTATTACATCACCTGTTTTTATGTTTCTTTGTTTTGCATCTATGGTATTAACCCAAATTTCTTGAGGGTTAATTTCTCTAATAGCTGAAATTTCCCAAAAACTTGAGTGTGTTCTTCCTTTGTAGTGATAACCAAAAAATTGCAAAGGATATTTTTCTTTTAAAGGATCTAACGGACCTTCTCTTTGACTCTCAAACACTGGAATAGGAACTATTTGCTGACCTTGTTTTAGTTTCCAAGTTTTTTGCATTTGAGCTAATTTAATGCTGTAAATTTCAATCTTTCCACTAGGTGTTTTTAATGGATTGTTAATTGGATCTTTTACAAAACTTTCAAGGGCTATTGTAGGTTTTACAGGATCAAATTTTACAAGTCCTTTTTCACGCATTTCTTTAAAGCTCGGTAAAAGCGGATTTTTTTTCATACTTTCTTCATAAAGATACTTAAGCCAATCTTTTTGAGTTCTTCCTTCGCTAAATTCATTTTCTATACCAAGTCTCTTTGCAAGTTCAAGACACATTTCATAAATAGGTTTTGACTCACCTACGGGTTCAATGGCTTTTTGGCAATATATAATATAAGGTCTATTGCTATAGTATCCCGCACTAGGTCTTATAAAATCTTCTTGTTCTAGCATAGTTGCATCAGGTAAAATATAATCTGCGTAATTGTTTGATGGCGTTCTAGTAACATTTATATCTACTATACACTCACAAAGACTTTCATCACTTAAAATACGATCAACTTCTTTAATAGTGCTGTGCTGGTTTGTAAGACAATTTCCTGCTGTATTGAAAATAAATTTGATATTTTGTTTTAATTGTGTTGTGCCACGCACCCCATCGCTAACATCAGTCATCTCTTTACCACGATAAATTGCATCTGTAAATAAAAAACAAGGAATAGAATCTTTAATAGGGTTAGGGCAAGGCATTCCCATGATATCATATGTTTTACTTGAGCCTGTTCTAACTCCAGTATTTCCACCTTCAATCCCTATGCTACCTATCATACATGCTAAAGTTGCAATAGCTCTTGCACCTTGTTCGCCATTTGAATGTCTTTGCACTCCCCATCCTTGTTCTATAAAACAAGGTTCTATAGTAGAAACTTCTCTTGCTAGTTGAATAATACGACGAGCTGGTATTTTTGTGATCTTGCTTGCCCAATCAGGTGTTTTTTCAACTCCATCACTTAATCCCAAAACATAACTTTCATAGCTTGAATTTTTTGGTGCATCCTCTGGTAAAGTATTTTCACTAAAACCTATGGTGTATTTATCAAGGAAATTTCTATCAAGTAAATTTTCTTTAATCATTACATAAGCTAATGCGGCAATTAAAGCAGCATCAGTTCCGGGAGCTATAGGTATCCACTCATCACAATGGCCTATTATAGAGTCATTGTATCTTGGGTCTATATGTATAATTTTACAGCCGCTTTCTTCTAAGGCTTTTTGGTAAGCATAACCTATGCCCCCTCCGCCCATTCTAGTTTCCACGTGATTTGTGCCAAAAAATATGGCAAGTTTTGCAGATCTTAAAGTAGCTATATCGCTAGATGGAGATCCTCCGTAAAAAAAATTCATAGCATTGGAAATTTGAGCTGTAGAATAGGAATTATGATAATTTAAATATCCTCCATAAAGACTTAAAAGTCTCGCCCAAGGTCCTTTTGTACAGCGGTTTACAATTGTTCCAGTTGTTCCTGTGGCATAAGTTATAAAAAATGCTTCATTTCCATATTTTTCTTTTGTTTCTTTCATTTTTGAAGCTATTTCATCAAAAGCTTGCTCCCAAGATATAGGTATAAATTTTCCTTCGCCTCTTTTTCCTACTCTTTTAAGTGGTCTTGTGATGCGATTTGCGTTATAAACTTTATATTTTGAACTTCTTCCTCTTATACAAGCTCTTGCTTGTCTTTTATCAAAACTATCATCACCTTCATCATCTGTGCTTACATACTTAATAACTCCATCTTGAGTATGTACTTTTACAGGGCATTTTGTTCCACAATTTACATTACATCCTGCCCACTTTGTCAATATGGGTGTATCTTTGAGTAAATTTGCACTTAAACTTATAGGGTTTGTTGCCAACCCACCAAATAACGCACTCCATTTTAGAAAATTTCTACGATTTTGTTGCAAAAGAACTCCTTGGAAAAATTTAAAAACGGGATTATACAAAAAAAAAAAACAAATGCAAGGTAAATAATTAATATATAAATTATCTTAATTGTCAAAACAAACACCCTTTTTATCAGCAAATAAAAACATTTTTTATTTTTAAATTTTGTTAAGTCATTGGTATGTTTTTTCAAAATGCAAAATAAAATATTTAGTTATTTTAATCTTATTTTCAAAAAAATAAGATTAAAAATTTTACTTTGATATAATTAAATTGATTATGTATATCAATATTTAAGCAAGTATAAAGTGAATTATAAATACAATAATCCTTATCAATTTCAAAATAAGGAAAATTTATAAAATGAAAGCAAAAGTAGTTTTACTATCTTTATTAACTGCTATGAGCTTAAGCGCTCAAGAACTTACGATTTATTCTCATCGTCACTATGACTCTGATAAAGGAATTTTCAAATTATTTCAAGAAAAAACAGGCATTAGTGTAAATGTAGTACAAGCTAAGGCTAATGAGCTTGCTAAAAGATTAGAAGTTGAAGGTAAAAATTCAAAAGCTGATTTATTTATGACTGCTGATGCGGGAAATTTAGAACAAGTTCGCACAAATAATCTTTTTGTATCAGTTAGTTCACCTGAATTAGAAAAACTTTCTCCAAAAGAGTTAAGAGGAAAGAATAATGAATGGTATGCTTTTACAACAAGAGCAAGAATTATTGTTGCTTCTAAAGATAGGGTTAAAGACGGAGAAATTAAAACTTATGAAGATTTAACTGATCCAAAATTTAAAGGTAAGGTTTTAGTAAGAAGCTCAAATAATATTTATAATATTTCTTTGTTAAGTGCCATGATTGACACTTTGGGTAAAGAAAAAGCAAAAGAATGGGCACAAGGTATAACAAATAATCTTGCACGCACTCCAAAAGGTGCAGATCGTGATCAAATTCGTGCAGTTTATGCTAAAGAAGGTGATGTAGCTATATCAAATAGCTATTATCTAGGGCATTTAGCAAATTCAAAAAACCCTAAAGATGTTGAAGCTGCAAATTCAGTAAAAGTGATTTTTCCAAACCAAGATGATAGGGGAACGCATATTAACGTAAGTGGTATAGGTGTTTTAAAAACTTCTAAAAATAAAGAAGCTGCGGTTAAATTTATCGAGTTTATGCTTTCAAAAGAAGCACAAGAAATTTTAACAAACCAAAATTATGAGTATCCGGTAAACAAAGAAGTAAAACCTGCTAAAATTTTACAATCATGGGGTGAGTTTAAAATCGAAAAACCAAATTTTGAAGCTTACTGGGGTAATGCTAAAGAAGCTTTAATGATTTTTGATGAAGTTCAATGGAAATAATTTTAAGGAAAAATAAAATTTGAAATTTTTAAGTCTAAGGTGGTCTTTTGCCACCTTTTTTTTCTGTAGTTTAATTATATTGCCTATACTTGCTATTATCTTGCACCTTCCTTTTATAGATATTAATACCTTAAAACATTTGAGTAAAAATGTTTTGCCGCGGTATATTTTTGGTAGTGCTTTTATATTGTTTGGGACTTTAGTGCTGTGTTTGATTATAGGTTTAGTTAGTGCTTATTTGATAGCTTTTTATAAATTTTTTGGCTCGAAATTTTTTGAATGGTTTTTGATTTTACCTTTGGCTATACCTTCTTATGTGATGGGTTTTGTTTGGATTGATTTGTTTGAATTTCAAGGCTTAATTCCCACGCTTTTAGGCGTTGATAGGCGTATAGATATCATGAATGCACATGGTGTGATTGTGATTTTATCTTTTGCGCTTTATCCTTATGTGTATTTTTTTGCTAAAAATACCTTTGCTTATGGACTTGGAAATATCATTTTAAGTGCTAAAACACTTAAGGCTTCTAATTTAAAAACATTTTTTAAAGTGATTTTGCCATTTTGCCGTGTGGGTATAGTGGGTGCTTTGCTTTTAGTAGCTATGGAGGTTTTGAGTGATTATGGTTTGGTAGCGTATTTTGGAGTAGATACCTTTAGTGCAGGAATTTTTAGAACATGGGGGAGCGGTGGTGATGAAGTTAGTGCTGTGGCTTTAAGTGTGGCTTTGCTTGTGTTTATCGCACTTTTAATGTTTTTAGAAAAAATTCAAAGAGGTAAAAAAGGATTCAATCAAAATGTATTTTTACCTACTCCAAAAGATGATCTAAAAGGTTTTAAGGCATTTTTAGCCTTTTTATGGTGCTTTTTAGTGATATTTTTAGCCTTTGTTGTGCCTATTATGTGGCTTGTTTATTGGGCTGGGTTTGATTTTATGCAAAATTTAAGCAATGTATTAATGCCTGCATTTTATAGTCTTAGCGTTGCTTTGGTGAGTTCTTTTGTTATTGTAGTGGTGGCATTTTATTTGTGTTTTGTGGTGCGTTTAAATAATACAAAAGCTTCTAAAATTATCCTTTGGCTTACTACTTTGGGATATTCTTTGCCTGGAGCTGTGGTGGCTGTGGGAATTTTAGTGATTTTGGGTGTGCTAAATTATATTTTTGATCTTTTATCTTTTGAATATGCCATAGGTGGAGGCTTTTTGGTATTATTTTTTGGGTATTTTGTAAGATTTTTGGCTTCAGGAATTTTTGCAACTCAATCAGGCTATGAGCGAATTTCTAAAAACATAGACTATGCAAATTTAACCTTAAAATCAAAACCACTTAAAATTTTCGCTCAAATTCATTTTCCTTTGATGAAGCATTATTTGGCTTTAGCTGTGGTGATTATTTGTGTGGATATTTTAAAAGAATTGCCTATTTCGACCATACTTTCACCTTCTGGTTTTCAAACTCTTTCATCACTTGTGTTTGCTTATAGTGAAAATGAGCTAATTTACAATGTTTCTTTGCCATCTTTGATTATAGTGTTATTTGGGATTATCCCTACTTTTTTAATGCATTATTTGCAAAATAAAAACAACCAAAAAGGACAATAATGGAAATCTTAAAAATTGATAATCTTTACAAATCTTTTGGAAAAACTGATGTTTTAAAAGGAATTTCTTTGAGTTTAAAAGAAGGCGAGATTGTCAGTATTTTAGGAGAAAGTGGTTGTGGTAAAAGTTCTTTGCTTGGTTGTATAGCAGGCTTTTTTGAAATTAATGATGGTAGTATTTATATAGGAGATAAGTTAGTTGCTTCCAAAAATGTTTATTTAGCCCCGCAAGAGCGTGATGTTGGGGTTTTGTTTCAAGATTATGCTTTGTTTCCGCACTTAAATGTAGAAGAAAATATATGCTTTGGTATAAGTTCTTTAAGTAAAAACGAGCAAAAACAAAGACTTAGTGAAGTTTTAGAAATTTTAAATTTAAACATGCTTTTAAAACGTTACCCAAATGAGTTAAGTGGTGGACAAGCTCAAAGGGTAGCACTAGCAAGAACCATAGTTGCAAGACCAAAAATCATACTTTTTGATGAGCCTTTTTCTAATTTAAATCATACTTTAAGCGTTAAAATGCGTAAAGAAATCAAAAATATTCTAAAAGAACACAAGCTTAGTGCTATTTTTGTCACACATGATAAAGATGATGCTTTTTATTTATCTGATAATATTGCTTTGATTAAAGATGGTAAAATTTTAGACTATGGAAGTGCTAAAGAGCTTTTTTATAAGCCTAAAAATATAGATAGCGCTTGTTTTTTAGGTGAAGCATTTTTTATAGATCCAAATACAGTTTTAGATGAGAAATTTAAAGAATATTTGCAAAGCAAAAATGGTATTTTACGCCCTAACGATATACAAATTTCAATAACGCAAACCCCCTTAGAAGCCAGTGTTTTAGAATGTGTGTTTTATGGAGATTTTTATGAGTTAAGCTTGAGTTTAGAAGGACACATTTTTAGCATTTATCATCATAAAGAGCTTAGTAAAAATGATAAAATTTATCTTAAATTAAGTGATAAAGAAAGTTTTTAATCACTCTAATTCATTTTCTAATATATCTAAAATTTGCTAAAGATTATAAAATAAAGTAAAATCACAGCAAAAAAAGGAAATAGATGATTAGTGTAGAATTAATAGAGCATATTTTTAAAGCCGCTTCTATATCAAGATGGAATGATTATCCTAGAATGACAAATTTAGTCGAGCTTGATAAGCAAGCACATAAATTCATCATCGCTTATTTTATTGCCAAAATGGAAAAAGAAGTTAATATGCGTTTTATCATAGAAGCAGGAATTTTTGAGTTTTTAAGCAGAGTGGTAGTAACTGATATACGCCCTGATGTATATCATGAGATCACAAGAGCAAAAAATGAGCAGGTAAGTGCTTGGGTGTTAAGTAAAATTGCACCGATGATTCAAGATATAGAAAATGGTGAGTTTTTAAAACGCTATGAGCTTTTTTTACAAGGTAAAGATTATGCTAAAGAAAGACTTATTTTAAAAGCCGCTTCATATTTTGCGACAAGATGGGAGTTTAATATAGTTTATCAAACTAGCTCATTTTTAAACGATATTGATGAGATTAAGGCTAAGGTTGAAGAAGAATTAGAAGATTATTATGAGTTAATTGGAGCAAGAAAAATAGCCCTTAATCAAAAAATTTCTAAAATAATTGATCTAAGTGGACGCTTGCGTTTTCAAAAAAGATGGGCACAAACTCCAAGGATTCCTGAAACTGCAGTTTTGGGGCATATGCTTGTGGTGGCTATTTTGTCTTATTTTTATTCTTTAGAAGTAAAAGCGTGTGATGGTAGAATAGAAAGCAATTTTTATTGTGCTTTGTTTCATGATTTACCTGAAAGTTTAACTAGAGATATCATCTCTCCGGTGAAATATGGCATAGATGGCTTAAATGAGATCATCAATGAGTATGAAATGAAACTTATTAATGAGAAAATTTTACCTTTTATACCACTATCTTTTAGAGAAGAATTTAGCTATATACTTGGTATTAGAGAGGGTCAAAATGAAGAAAGTACCTTTGTAAAAAATGAATTTGAAAATCGTATTTTTAACAATAAGCCAAGTGTTTATAGTGGTAGCCTAGATGCGGTTAATGAGAATCGTTTTAGAGCTATTGATGGAAAGGCTTTGAAATATTGTGATAAATTAGCAGCTTTTATAGAAGCAGCTTTATCGATTAGCTATGGAGTAAAGTCTAAAGAGCTTGAAAATGGCTTTTTGGGAATGTATGAGTATTTTAAAACAAATCCGACTATTAATGGAGTAAATTTTTTTAAAATTTGTGAAGATATTAAAGAGTATTTTAAACTTTAAAACCCTCTCCCAGATGACTGCGGCACACACTAAGTCTAAGTGCTCTGCTGTGTTCCCACCCTGAAGCGGTGCTTAAAAATAGCATTGCACAGGTCTAAGAGAAGGCAGTTGAAATAATATCTTAAAATATCTTAAAAAACATTGAGGTGAAGTATGTTGAGTGTATTTGCAAACTTTTTATCTAAATTTAGGGAATTTTTTGTTCCTAGTCATTTGTCTTTAGAATTTAGAGCAAAGTCTTTTGCTGCTATTATTGTGGCAAATAAAACAATAAAAGCTGAAATTTGGCAAGTTTTGGCTGATATTGCAAGTGAGGTTTATCCAGATGATAAAAGTAGACAAGCAATTTTAGTACAAACTTCTAAAGAATATGTAGATAGAATTTTGAAAAATGAGCTTAGTCTAGATGCTTTACTTAAAAACATTGCTTTGCTTTTAAAGAAAAACCCAAGATATGCAAAAAAAATTAATTTTCATAGGCTTGAACGTTTGATGGATAAAAATGAAGAAGAAGCTTTGGTGCAGCTTAGGGTGTATGAATTTTTTGAACAAGAAATAAAATACATACTAGAAAGAAATCAAAAAACCCTAATCAAATAGAAAACGCTGTTAATTAGCGTTTCATATTGATTGCTTTTTGTATCATTTGATCAGCTGTTGTGATACTTTTACTGCTTGAATCATAAGCCTTTTGTAAGGTGATCAAGTTAGTAAATGCTACAGATAAGTCTACATTAGATTGCTCTAATTTTCCACCTTCAAATTTAGCAGTGCTAAAAGTTCCATTGTCATTCATTAAAAAAGTTGGATTGCCACTATTGCCAGTTTGCCCATAAAGATTTTCTCCTAGCTTTTCTAAACCTTGCTCATTCATAAAATTAAATAATGCAAGTTTTGCCATAGCAATTTGATCTCCATTGGTAAAAGTTGCTATAATGGTTCCATCTGTATTAATAGAATAGTTGTTTAAAAATCCTTCGCCTTTGCCATCAGTTTGTGTGTGTACTGAAGGTTGTTTATTTTTCAAAGCATGTAATCCATCATAACCTGAATTTGGTACATTTGGATCATAATAAGAACCAAGGTTTATTTTTACTTGAGTTCCATTATTATCTACTGAATTTAAGGTGTTAGAAACTAAAGCTCCAGCTTCATTAAAGGTGATTAGACCTTCAGTAGTCCCACCTATTTTATTGCCATCATTATCATATACTTGAGCAACTGCTTTGTATTCTAAGTTTGTGCCATTTTGCGGTAAAACTCTATCTAGTTTAACTCTAACCCAACTAATGGAACCATCAGGATTAATTAATTTCGCAGAAAGTTCTGAGCTATCTGCTACTTCTTTTTCTACGCTTAGATGAGATGATTCTAATTTAGCTGTTTCTAGATCCACTTTATCTAGTTTTTGATTATCAATACTAAAGGCTAAATTTTCATCTAAAGTAGCTTGTAATGTTTGACTAGCACCTTTTTCATCAGTAATTTTAAAATATATGGTATCGCCAGGCTTTAAACCATAAATTTGCTCATCTTTTACATTACCTGAAATTTTTACACTACCATCTTCATTTTTAATAAATTCAAATTTAGAAGCATCTACATCTATATTTACTGCTTCTGTTTTACTGCTTGTGTCTAAATTTCCACTCCAAGTGATATTTTGTGTTGGTTGAGGTGGTAAATAAAGATTTTTAGGCACAGAAATAGGCCCTTGGGTATTAACCCCACCCATTTGGAAATTTTCTCCAGGCGTACCGCTCCAAGCTGTGGTAACTTTTTGTCCAAGTATTTGACCAAACATATTAGAAACTCTATCGCTTAGTTGAATTTCTTTTAATGATGGGTTCATAGTTCCAAGTATATAATTTCCATTTGAATCTACTAAAAAGCCATTTGCATCAGGTTTAAAAGCACCATTTCTAGTATAATAAACTCCATTAGCATTGCTTACACCAAAAAAACCTTTTCCAGCAATTGCTACATCAAATTCATTATCAGTAGATACTATAGGACCTTGTTCAAAAATATCATTTGTAGCTCCTGCTACACTACCATATCCAGTTTGACCTTTGTTATATGACTGCGTTGTTATGGTACTATAAAATACATCTTTAAAAGCTACATCAGAGTATTTAAACCCAACCGTATTTACATTGCTTATATTATGAGCTGTATTATCTATACCATAACTTTGAGATTTTACTCCATTTACTCCATTGTAAAATGCTGTAAACATGTTTTTATCCTGTAATTTCTTTAATATCTTCCCATTTAACCCAGCTACCGCCCATACCAACTAAGGCTTCACCTTCTTCAAACTTAACCCCAGTGATAGGATAAGCACCATAGGTTGAATTAACAGTCGTTCCATCTTCACCTATGTAACTTGCTCTTACATAGTATTTTCCAGATGGCACAGGATTTCCACTATCATCTGTCCTATCCCAAACGATTTGTTTCATACCCGCACTCATGTCTTTAACACTCATTGTTCTTACAGGATCGCCGGCCTCATTATAAATTGTAAACGTTACAGGTTCGCTATCTGATTTATAAGCTGAATCAATCTTAGCTGTTTTAATATCAACACTTGGTGTATGCCCTAAAATTTTAAAGCTTTGATCTTCTCCAACTACTGCTTGAACCGTTTCTTCTTGACCTTTATCATCTACTAATTTGATATGTATAGTTTCTCCAGGTTTAGCTATTTCTTTATCTACTTTACCTTTTATATCAAGCTTATCTTCACCATTTTTACTAAGCTCAAAGTCTTCTGTATCAATATCAGTCTTTTTACCTTTTTGAGGTTCTTTTGGTAAGTACATATTAATTTGAAATTGTATATCATCATCTGCTACTACAAGGTAATTATCTTTAACAGTTGCAAGCTTTCCTACCGCAGCTAATGCACTCATACCAGTGCTTGCAGCAATAGAATTTTGCAATTTAGTCATTGCGGTCACGAGTTGAGTCATAGTTTTGTTAGTATTATCTTGCATTTCAAGTGCTGAAAGCTGTGCTGTTTGAGTAAGCATTTTTTCAGTATCCATAGGATCAGTTGGATCTTGGTGTTGAAGTTCTATCAAAAGAAGTTTTAAAAATGCATCCTTGTCAAGCTCTGCTCCAGGGTTGTAAACTAACCCATCATTACCACTGCTACTTTCTCCAGCTCTAGCATTTGGCACATCTTTAGTATTAAGTGTTGCTAAAGGATTTTGGAGAGTTTGTGTATTTATATTTGACATAAAAATCCTTTTTTATATATTTTTAAAACTTAAAGCAAAAAATATTCCATTTAAAAATATTTTGCTAAAACCATTTCTAAACTCGGTTTTTCTTGAATTTCTTTTTCAAAATTCACCTTATCTTCTTTACTATTATTGTTATTTTTTTGTTTTTGTGGATTATTTTGCTCTTTTCTTTCTTGGTTATTAAAATTCATTTCTAAATTTGTAAAGCCCATATTTACAAGAGCATTTTTAAATTCAGCTTGATGTTGTATAAAAAGATTTAATGTGTTTTGATTGGAATTAAAGCTGATATTTAAATTTGAACCTCTTTGAACTAAAGTTACCTCTACTTCTCCAAGATTGTGTGGATTAAGAGTAATGCTAAAGCGGGTTATAGGAGCTTTATAACTTTCTAGTTTTTCTTTAAACTCTTGAGCAAAATCATTAAATGTTTCCTTTGCGGGAATACTTTGATTTTTTACAAAATTATTAGAAATTCTATTCATTTCTTTTACATAAGAATTTAAATTTTCTTCATTGTTATTGTTTTCATCTTTTGTAAATTCTTTGGTGTTTTTAAAAATATCACTAAAATTATCTGTATTTTGAATGTTTTTTTCTATTTTTAATTGTTTTTCTTGAGGAGCTAATAAATTTTCTAAATTAACTTTTAAATCTTGATTTTGATTTGGTAAATTTTGTGTATTTTTTGTATTTATTAATTCTGTTTTTAAATCTTTTGAATTTTCTAAAACAGAACTTATTTTTTTACTAAAACTATCTTCGCTAGTTGTTATTTTTTCATTTTTTAATATTTCTTTAAAATCTAGTTTTTCTTTCTCTTTAACTTCTTTTTTTAAGTTAGTGTTTTGATTGAGTGTGATAAGCTCTATATCATTTAATTTTTCATTATGTTTGATAGCTATATTTTGCACATTCTTAGTATCTTTTACTTCTTTTTCATCTTGAATTTGAATTTTTTCTACTAATTTTTCTTTGAAATTTATATTTTGAAGACTTTCTTTTGTTTGTATTTTTGTATCTTTTTTTGGAAGTTCTATATTTTTTAAAGCAGAAGAAAGTAAGGAAACCCCTTCGTTTTCTTTGTTTTTTATATTCTTACTTGCAATAGGCTCTTCTTTTAAAAGCTTAGTGATTTTTTGATTGATTAAATCTTGAAAAACATTAGTATTGTTTTGTTTTTGTGGTTCGATTAAATCTTTATTATTTAAATTTTGTGTTTTAAAAAAACCTTTTTTATCAAGATTTGGAAATGCTTCTTTGAAATCTTTAATTTGCTCAAATTTTATGTTTTTTATATTTAAACCAAGTTCTTTTGCTATGTTAAAGAGCTCATTGATGTTTTTTATATTTTTTAGTTTATGTAAATTCTTTTCAAGAGTTAAAATAGCAGTATTATCTTGCACTAGTTTATTTAATTTTATATCCTTGCTATCACTTTGTAAAACTTCTAGTAAAGAAAGAATTTGTATAAAATTTGCACCTTCAAAAAGTTTTATAGCGTCTTTTTCATCTAACAAAGGCTTGTTGTTGGTATCTTTTAAATCTTTATCTTTTTTTACATTTTCTTTTTGTGGCACTTTGAAGTTTTTTGATAAACTTCCATCTTTTTCATTTATTGCTTGTAATAAAGAGTTTAAAAATTCCTCTCCATCGCTTTGCGAATTAGTGCTTTCTTTGCTTATGTTTTCATTTTGCGAAGCAATGCTTAGTAAATTTAAAGCATCGCTAGCTTGGATATTTGACATTAATTAACCTACTAAAAAATTGTTTTTTGCTAAATTCGGAAATAAATTTTGCAATTGTGTTGCGCAATCAAGTTTTAAATTTTCATGAGAAAGATTAAAATTTTTAAATATTACTAACAATTCTTCTATATTTTTAGCGTTTAAAACCGCATTTTCATTATGTGCATCATCTAAAATTTCACTTACTTTACTTGAAAGTTTTGCATAGTTTAATTCTTTTTCTTCATTTGAATTCACAACTTCTAAGTAATTTAAAAGTTCCATAAAATGCTTACTACTTAAAACTGATGTTCCTTGTTTTTCTATGTTAGCGTTAAAGATTTGAGTGTTTAGGTTTGACATATTTTTCTCCTTAAAAATAATTCTTGTTTAGACAAAAGCAACAAGTGTTCCAATTTAGCAATCTTAATTTTTAAGAATTTTTTTTATATAATATTAGATTTTAAATTTAAGACTTTGGAGAAAAACTTGGACAATATTAGAAATATAGCTGTTATAGCTCACGTTGACCATGGTAAAACAACTATGGTAGATGAGCTTTTAAAACAATCAGGAACCTTTAGTGAACGTGAGCAAATAGCAGAACGTGTAATGGATAGTAATGATATAGAAAAAGAAAGAGGTATTACTATACTTTCTAAAAATACTGCTATTAATTATAAAGGTACAAAAATAAACATTATAGATACTCCAGGCCATGCTGATTTTGGCGGTGAAGTTGAGCGTGTATTGAAGATGGTTGATGGAGTTTTGCTTTTAGTTGATGCACAAGAAGGGGTTATGCCTCAAACTAAATTTGTGGTAAAAAAAGCTTTATCTTTGGGTCTTAAACCTATTGTTGTTATTAATAAAATTGATAAACCAGCTGCAGATGCTGAAAGAGTAATCAATGAAATTTTTGATCTTTTTGTGGCTTTAGAAGCAAATGATGAGCAACTTGATTTTGCAGTAGTATATGCGGCTGCTAAAAATGGCTATGCAAAACTTGCACTTGAAGATGAAAGCACTAATATGGAGCCATTATTTAAGACTATACTTGAGCGTGTGCCTGCACCAAGTGGTAGTGATGAAAATCCTTTACAACTTCAAGTTTTTACTCTAGGTTATGATAATTTCGTTGGCAAAATAGGAATTGCAAGAATTTTTAATGGCAAAGTAAAGAAAAACCAAAATGTGATGCTTGCTAAGGCAGATGGTTCCAAGATTAATGGTAGGATTTCTAAATTAATTGGCTTTATGGGTTTAGAAAAAATGGACATTGAAGAAGCAGGAACAGGTGATATTGTAGCGATTGCTGGTTTTGAGGCTTTAGATGTAGGAGATAGCGTGGTAGATCCAAATAATCCTATGCCACTTGATCCTTTACATATAGAAGAGCCAACTTTAAGTATAGTATTTTCAGTAAATGATGGTCCTTTGGCAGGTACCGAAGGTAAACATGTAACCTCAAATAAAATCGCAGAGCGTTTAGAAGCTGAAATGAAAACTAATATTGCCATGAAATATGAAAGTACAGGCGAGGGTAAATTTAAAGTAAGTGGAAGAGGTGAGCTTCAAATAACTATCTTAGCTGAAAATATGCGTAGAGAAGGTTTTGAGTTTTGCATGGGAAGACCTGAGGTTATTGTTAAGGTAGAAGATGGTGTTAAAACTGAGCCATTTGAACATTTAGTGATTGATGTACCTGATGATTTTACTGGAGTAGTAATTGAAAAACTAGGTAAAAGAAAAGCTGAAATGAAAACTATGACACCAACCGGAGATGGTCAAACTAGACTTGAGTTTGAAATTCCTGCACGTGGGCTTATAGGATTTAGATCGCAATTTTTAACAGATACTAAAGGCGAGGGTGTGATGAACCATAGTTTTTTAGAGTTTCGTCCATTTAGTGGTGCTGTTGAAAAAAGAAATAATGGTGCATTAATTTCTATGGAAAATGGTGTTGCTTTAGGATACTCTTTATTTAACTTACAGGATAGAGGGGTGCTATTTATCGATCCTCAAACTAAGGTATATACAGGTATGATTATAGGTGAGCATTCCCGCCCAAATGATTTGGATGTTAATCCCATTAAAGGTAAAAATTTAACTAACGTTAGGGCAAGCGGTAGCGATGATGCGATTAAGCTTGTACCACCTAGAAAATTAAGCCTTGAAAGAGCGTTAGAATGGATAGAAGAAGATGAGCTTGTAGAGGTTACCCCGCAAAATATTAGAGTTAGAAAAAGATATCTTGATCCTACTCAAAGAAAAAGAATGGAAAAGGCTAAGTCTTAATGGATTTTGAAGCCATAAGACAAGCTTTAAATAAAAGGCTCAAAGCTTTGCAAATTTTAGCATTTGCTGAAGCTTTGGTTATATTTTTTCTTGCTTTTCAATTTAGTAAAGATGTAATTATAGCTTTGTTTTTTGCTGTTTTAGCAGGAGTTTTGTTTTTTAGAATTTTAGGAAGAAAGCTTATATGGGGACGCAATGAGCTTGTGTTTAAAATGTGTGAGGAATTTTTAAAACAAAACAATGCTAAATTTGACAAACAAGGTTTTAATCAAAAAGATTTTGAAAAAATTGCTTTTGATTTTTCTTTAAAAACTTATCATTCTCAAAATTCTTTTGTTTTTGATGATTTTATTCTCTATGATGTAAAATTTAAAGATGAATTTGGGAATTTCTTTTGTGGAATTTTGCTTTATAGTAAGAAATTAAAAGAAGATATTAACTCAAGTAAAAGTATTTTTGAAAAAATAAAAGATAAAGAATTTTCTACACAAAGGGTTTTAAAAAAAGATGATTATTTACTCATAGCTAGTTTGAAAAATCCTTTTTTTGCTGATTTAAAAATTTCTAGTGAGTTAAATTTTAAACTTTTTAGAGCTAATTTAGAAAAAATTCAAGCATTAATAAGCAACTAAATATTTTTGTTTAGTTGCTTTCTTCAATTTTGGAGATATTTTTTGTTTTTAATTCTTTGTTTTTACCCATTAAATCTTGTATAGCTTGAATTTGTTCTTTTGAAGCTTGTGTGTTTTCTTTTAAAATTATCCATGTGATTTCTTGATTGCAAGGTTTATTAAGTTGGTTTTTAAAAATATAAAAAGAATCAATATTGTTTGGTAATAATTCATTAGCATTTAAACCTTGCACATAAAGTTTATCACCCTCTTTTTTAGGGAGGGCACGGATGATTTTCTTGATAAATGGATTTTCCCTACCTTCCTGTAAAAGTAAAGCTACAACAATAATATCTCCTTTTTGGCTTACATGACTAAAGTGAATTTCTAGAGGATAAGATTGGTTATTTATAGAGATTTTAGAAGGAGTATGGAAGTGAAAATGAGATAGATTGTAACCTATGTTATCTAATACAATATGACTTCCATTACTTGCAAAATGCATTTTTATAGTATAACCATCATTAATTAAGCCAAAAGAATCATTTGTGTAATTAAATTCTAAAGAATGGTTTTTGCTTGTAGCTTTTTTAGTATTTATATTGATAAAATCTTGATTTAGTCCGCTTTCACAATACACCCAATTTCTATCTAGATTTTTCCATTTATTTTTATCTATAAAATTTCCATGTGATGCATTTTGTGGCATTTGCTCATAAGCAAAAAGTATATTAGCAACAAGTAAGCTAAAAAGCAATGTTTTAAATTTCATAATACTCCTTTTTTAGTATAATTATAAGAAAATATACCCTATAGGAAGCTTATGTTTAAAAATAATTATATTAAAATTAAATATTTTGAAGAAATTACAGATGATATCAAGGATAAATTGATCGATATGTGGGAGGATAGTGTAAAAAATTCCCATTATTTTTTATCTGATTTTGATAGAGAAAAGATTAAAAGAGATCTTTTAGCTTCTCAAGTATTTTTTAGTTTAAATTATTTGATTTGTTATGATAAAGATGAAATGATTGGTTTTTTGGCGTTTGAGGATGAAAAGATTGAAATGTTATTTTTAAAATCAAAATATTTTAACCAAGGTATAGGGACTGCACTAATGTCCAAAGCCGTAAATGATTATCATTTAAAATATGTTGAAGTAAATAAAGATAATTATAAAGCATATAAATTTTATCAAAAATGTGGATTTGTGCAAGAGAGTGAGTATGAAGATGGATATGGCTTTGTTGTTTTAAAAATGAAACTCTAGTTATTCTTTGCCATCTTTAATAGGCACAAAGAGACATTCATCTAAAATTTCTTTGCTAATTTCTCTATCTTTTTTGGTAAATTTGGTAATAAATTGTTGGTTGCCTATAAGCAAAGGAGCTACTAAAATTCCATTATTTTCTAGTTGATCAAATAATATATTTGGAATGTGTTCTATATAGGCTGAGAGTAGAATTCTATCATATGGTGCATAATTTTTCCAACCATTTTGTCCATCATCAAATTTTACATGGATATTAGTGTAGTTGAGTTTTTTAAATTTCTCTATAGCACTAATCGCAAGTTTTTCAATACGCTCTATAGTAAAAACTCTCCTTATAAGCTTACTTAAAATTGCAGCTTGGTATCCGCTACCACAGCCTATTTCTAAAACACTATCAGCATTTTTAAAATCAAGCGCCATGGTCATTTTTGCTACAGTTAAAGGTGAGCTTATCCATTGATTACCCATTAAAGGGAGTGCATCAAGTCTGTAAGCATGCATTTTTAAAGGTGAAAAAATTTCTCTTGGAGTGGAACAAAAAGCGTTAAATAACTCATCATTAATAAAAGTATTTTTTCGAATTTCTTCTGCCATGGTTTGGCATTGTTTTTGTTCAAATATATGAATCAATAAGCACTCCTTAATAAAAGTGTTATTTTATCTTAAAATTTATTTATCTAGCTTTAAAATTCTTAAGGCGTAAAACGCCTTAAGATTAATCAAGTGTATAAAGGATATTTGATCCATCTTGATAAGATAAGATGTGTGCTTTGCCATCTTTGAAGAATAAACTTCTTGCATTAGTTATATTTTCTGGATAAGAAATAGTTTTTACGACAGCTTCTTTGTCTAGATCAATTACTGCAATAACATTGTGTTTTTTGCTTAATGCATAAATTTTACCATCTTTAAATGCCATTGATGTTACATAAAGATCACCTAAAGTTTTTCCTTCTTTTAACTCAGCTTTGGGAGTAAATTCAGCTGAAAGTACTCTATCTGCTAAAGAAATTTTAGAAATCACAAAAGTTTTAGTATCTTTGTTATTTGGAACGGTAGCAAGGTACATATATTTTCCATCAGTGGTTGTGCTTAAAACATGGTGAAATTTAGCTCTAACCGTATCGATTCTGCCACGACCAAGATCTTTACCTTGTCCTTCGAAATTATTTGCCCCTCTTACAAAATCAGCATATTGTAAAACTTCATTCGCATTAGGATTTTGGGCAAATCTTAAGAAAGATTTATTAGAACCCATTAAGATATATTTGTTATCTAAATAAGGAATAATTCCTACGATAGGATTAATTGTAGCTGAAAAATATGGATCTAATAGAAAATCTGTTTTGGTGCTAAAATTATCATCTAAGAAAAATACTTCCCATTTAGAACTCGCAACATACTCTCCATTGATGTAATCAAGTGTATTGATGGCTTTAGGAAAATTAATTTTTATTTCACTTGCAATTTTTAGATTATCATCGATATTTGCAAACGGAGCATTACCAATATTATTGTCAAATTGAATACCTAGCTTTTCACTTGCAGGCGCAAAAGCAAAGTCAGGTTCTTTAACATCGCGTTTTCCTAAGAAAGAAATACTTTTCCAGCTTTTACTCCAACCTGAATCATCCCAAATGATATATTTTGGATTTAAGCTAAAGCGAACAGGATCACCTTGTCCACTATATGGGATAGGACCAGTACTTACAAAAGCTTGGAATACATTTGAAGCAACAATAAAAGCAACAATAACCATAGCAGCTAAGTTAAATTTAGTTAATTTCCTAAAGCTAGCACCTTCCATTTCTTTTTCAAAAGAACCAAATTTTGGAGCAAAAGCAAAAATAACACCGAGTAGTAAAACTACAGCCCAAAATACCACTTCAGCCCAAAAGTATGTATGAAAACCAAAGATAGGTAAACCAAAACCTTGATCAAGATCACGATGTGCGTGACCACTAATATGATTAAATGATTGCCATAAACCAAAGGCAGTTGCAATTAAAAGAAAAGCTAAAAATTTACCTTTCATACCATAACGCACAATAAATAAAGCTGCTACACCGATATAAATCATCGACTCTCTTTGACCCCAGCAAGAAGTACAAGGACTATCGCCTAACATATAGCCAAAAATTAAGTTTGCAGTTCCAACAGGCATTAAGATAACTAAAAAACCTGCTAAGCACATTAAAAAGTAAAAGAATTTAGTTTTGTTAATATCACACATGTTTGCCACCTTATAGATTCATTAGGCCTAAAATTGCGCCTGATTTGCGACCTAGATAGTCAAATACCATAATAGCCCATGAAATTACAAGTATAGAAAAAGCAAGTTTTTCTTTTTCTGGTTTGACTATCATGAGAACTATGGCGATAAAAATTAACAAAAGTTCTAAAAACTCCATAATTACCCCTTGTAAATAAAATAAAAGTGCGAATTGTACGACATTAGATTTAATAAAATAAAAATATTAAAAAAATATAAAATATATAATTTTGAATAATGTAGAATATTAATAGTTTCGATGATTTAAAAGTCATCGAAACTTAAACTTCCTTTGGAGTAGTTTGTAACCTTACTTTCAAAAAAATTGCTTTTTTGGTCATTAAATTTAGAAAAATCATCTACCCATTTAATAGGATGTTTTGCATTATAAATTTTATCAAGATTAATTGCGATAAGCCTTTGATCAACAAGATAGTGAATATATTCTTCTATAATGTCATCTGTAAATCCCATGATTTGATTTTGAGTGATGTATTTTCCCCATTTAATCTCAAGCTCACCTGCTTTTTTAAACATATCATAAATTTTATTTATATTGGTGTCATTAAATAAATCAGGTCTTTCCTTGCGCACAGAATTAATCATATTTTGAAATAAAAGCAAGTGAGTGATTTCATCTCTTTGTATAAAGCGGATCATTTGAGCTGAACCTAGCATTTTTCCTGCACGTGCAAGAGCGTAAATGGCGGTGAAACCACTATAAAAATACACCCCTTCCAAAATTTGATTTGCTACCATTGCAAGTAAAAGTTTGTTATCATCTACTTCGCCAGCTAATTCTTCATAAATACTTGAGATAAAATCATTTTTTTCTCTTAAAGTTTCATCGTGCTTTTCCATTTCATAGATCAAATCTGTGTTTTCACAGATTGCTTCAACCATTACTGCATAGGATTTTGAGTGATTTGCTTCTTCATAAGCTTGTCTTGCTAAAACCGCATTGATTTCAGGTGCTGTAATGTATGGATTGATATTATCAGCAAGATTATTAGTTTGAAAACTATCCATTGAGATAAGTTGAGACCAAACTAGATCATACATTCTTTTTTCTGCTATGGTTAGATTACAACGATAATCTAGTGCATCTTTGGTTGTATCTACTTCTTTTGGAAACCAAGTATTTGCTTCCATTAAGTCCCAAAGTTTTAAAGCCCAAGTGTATTTTGCTTTGGTAAAATTTAAAATACCATGGGGATTACCATTGAATACTTTTCTATCGTTGAGTGTTTCATTTGATTTTGGATTATAAATTCTTTTTCTATTCATTTTTCTACCTTTGTTACAATAGCACTTTGACTTAGAATGTCATGCAAAGTCAAAGTATCTTTTCTTAAAAAGCTTATCAAAAAGCCAATTAGTAAACCAAAACTTACAATAAAAATCATATAACGTAAGACTATCCTAAAAAAACTAAGTTTTTGACCATTTTTAAGATCAATTAAATATAAATCATAGGCTTTAAGTCCGGGACTTTGAGCTTTTCTAACTAAAAATAAAGCTTGTAAAAGTCCAAAAAATAAAGGACATAAAAAAATTATAAATTGATTACCTAAAAAAGCTTCTTTGGAGCCAAGTGTAAAATAAAATAAATATAAAATAGGCACATAAAGCAAAAATAAATCAATTAAAAAAGCTTTAAATCTTAAAAAGCGAGTGGCTATTTTTGCTTTAGTTTTCATTAGTTTCCACGACTACCAGGTTTGATAGCTTTAGTACCTTTTTTACAAAGTGGACAAGCGTTTGTTTCATAAATATCAAATTCAAAATTTCCTAGAGCAAAAAGTGGTAAATTTTCAGGCAACTTCGCATTTTCTTTTCTAGGATTGTTTAAATTTTTTACTGCACAAAAACCACGATTTGCCAAAGCCGCAAAGCCTACTATTTCTCCACCTAAGTTTTCGATGATTTTTGCACTTTCAAGTGCTGAGCCACCTGTTGTAATAATATCTTCACAAACGATAAATTTCTCGCCTTTTTTTATTTCAAAGCCACGTCTAAGACTCATCACTCCTTCTACACGTTCTGTAAAAATAAAACGTTTATTACAAGCTCTAGCAAGCTCATATCCTGCCAAAATTCCACCTAAAGCAGGAGAACAAATACTATCAAATTCAATACCAAAGTTTGCAATAATTTTTGCAAGCTCATCACAAAGTCCACCTGCTAATTTTGGATTTTCTAAAACTTTTGCACTTTGAAGATAAAATTCAGAATGCTTTCCGGAGCTTAATAAAAAATGTCCTTGTAAATATGCTCCACAATCTTTGTAAATTTGCTCTAAGTTCATTATCAAACCTTTAAAAGTTCTACTTCTTTATTTTTAACCAACTCATCTACTTTTGCTGTGTAATTATCGGTTTGTTTTTGTACTTCATCGTAAGCTTTTTTAGCTTCATCTTCTGAAATCGCTTTATCTTTTTCTAACTTTTTAACTGCATCATTTGCATCTTTTCTAATATTTCTAATAGCTACTTTAGCTTTTTCTCCCATAGCTTTGGCGTTTTTAGCGTTTTCTTCTCTTTGCTCTCTTGTCATAGGAGGGAAAAATAATTTTACACTTTCACCATCATTGTTTGGGTTTACTCCTATGTTTGCTGCAGCTATAGCACTTTCTATAGCTTTTAACATAGACTTTTCCCAAGGAGTGATACTAATAGTTGAAGCATCTGTTGCTAAAACTGTTGCTACTTGATTTAATGGAGTTGCACTGCCATAATAATCTACATGAATATGATCAAGTATGTTGATATTTACCTTGCCAGTTCTTATCGTAGTAAAATCTTTTTTTAAGGCCTCTAAACTTTTATCTGATTGTTGTTTTTGTTTAGTATAAATTTCATTTAGCATGATTTTTCCTTTTTATTTGCTAGTGTTACTTTCACTAAGTGGTGCATTTGGTGCAACTGGAATGCTAGTTGTGTTTGTTTCAGGTGCTTTTGGTAAAATTTGTTCTGCTTTTTCAGCAAGTGAGTTAGAATTAGCATTATTATACATATAGCTTAGAGCAATTGTGTTAGCAATAAGCAAAACACCCATAATAAAAGTAAATTTAGCTAAAAATCCTGCAGGACCCTTTGCCCCAAATAAACTTTCATTACTTCCACTATATGCTCCAAGTCCTATACTTGAACTTTTTTGTAATAAAACAGCAATACAAATGATTACAACAATTGCAAATTGTAAAATAATTAAAAGAGTAGTCATAAATTTTCCTTGTTGAAAATAAAATGAATATTTTAACTTAAAAAGTTTGATAAAAACTTGAAAGAGGTAAAGAAATTTGCGAGAAATTTTCTCGCAAAATTTTATCTACTATTAAAGCTTCTTAAAATATTAAGAAGAGAGATAAAAAGATTGATAAAATCAAGATAAAGTGCAACCGCACCTTCAATTGGTGTTTCATAGTTTCCTCTAATGATGTTTTGAGTATCATAAAGAATGTAAAAAGAAAATAAAATCGCACCAATACCAGAAATAGCTAAACTTAAAAGTGAACTTTGGAAAAAGATATTAATCAAAGAAGCCACTACGATAACAATTAAAGCCACAAAAAGCATTTTTCCCATCATAGTAAAGTCTTTTTTTGTATTCATAGCAAATACACTTAAAGCACCAAAAGCTACTGTTGTTAAAGCAAAAGCTTGAGCGATGATACTAGCTCCAGCAGGGAGTGCTAAAACTGAATATAAAAGTGGTGTTAAAGTAAGTCCTGAAACAAAAGTAAAAGCAAAAAGTAAAATTAAATTAAGCGGAGCTTCTCTTTTTTTCCATTGTAATGCAAACAATAAACCAATTTCTACGATAAATAAAATCCAAAAAGTTGCTTGAGATTGTGCAAATAGATGTGCTAAGGCAAAAATTCCTATATAAGCACCCGCTGTTGCAGCTAATAACGAAGCAGCAAAAAGCTGATAGGTTTGTTTTATAAAAATGCTTAAATCACTTCTAGCATAACCTTCAAATTCTTGAGTTTTAGAGTTAGAATAATCTCTATCATAAAGACTCATTAAAATCCTCCAATAATTTTTAAAATTAAAATTTACAAAAAAAAGATAAATAAAAGATTAAAATTGTATAAAAATATAATGAAAAATAAATTTATATAAAAAATAATTTAGTATAATTTTGCAATCAAAACCAAAAAAGGACTTTTTTGAAAGATTTGATTGAAGGTGCTTTAAAATTTATGCAAGAAGATTTTAAAGAGCATGCAGAGCTTTTTGAGAGTTTGAAAAATAAACAAAATCCCCATACGCTTTTTATAGGTTGTGCTGATTCAAGAGTGATACCAAATTTAATTACCAATACAGGTCCAGGAGAGCTTTTTGTTATAAGAAATATAGGTAATATTGTTCCACCTTATAGAGTAGGAGATGATTTTTTGGCAACTACCTCAGCTATTGAATACGCTTTTAATTCTTTACATATTAAAAATATTATAGTCTGCGGACATAGTAATTGTGGGGGATGTGCAGCTTTGTATGCTAACGAAAATGATTTAAAAAATATGCCAAATGTTAGAAAATGGCTTACTTTGCTTGAGCCTATCAAAAATAAAGTCTTAAAAGTTGCCAAAGATGATTTGGCTATGAGGTCTTGGATGACTGAGAAGATGAATTTGGTTAATTCTTTGCAAAATTTATTAACTTATCCAGGTATTGAAGAAGCTTTAAATAAAAAAGAAATTGAACTTCATGCTTGGTATTATATTATAGAAACAGGTGAAATTTATGAGTATGATTTTAGTTTTGAAAATTTTGTTTTAATACAAGAGAGGATAAAAAAAGTATGAGAAAATTTTTGGTTGTTTTATTACTTTTATTTGTAAATTTTTTAAATGCTCAAAAAGTAGATGTTTTAGAAGATGAGAATAATATTTTTGCTTTAGTTCAAAACTATATAGAGTTAAATTGGGCTTTAGAAAATTTAAAAAATAATGATGCAAATCTTAGTAATTTTCAAGGTAATATCAAGGAAATCGAAAAGCAAAAAAATACTATTTTAACTGCTGTGCCATTAAAAATGATATCGCAAAAACTAAGCAATAAAGAAGTAAAGGATTTTCTTAAAACAAAAGAACAGCTTGAAAAAAGTACAAAAGAAGCTCAAAAACAAAAAAGGCATTATGAATATTTAAATAACAAAATTAAATTGTTGAATTTAGTATCTGCTGAGCATTTTTACCTATGTATTTTTGAGTTGGAAAAAATTTTTATACAAGGAGCGCAAAGCCAAGAAATCAAAAATATTATTGATAAAACTATAGATAACTTAAAGGAAAATATGGCATTTGACTTTGCTTTAGATAAAGAAAAAATAAATGATGTAGAACAACTTAGAGATTTAGAAAATGAAGAAAATAATTTAAGAAATGCTGTAAGATCTTATAATGAAATTCTGGTTTACTTAAGAAATAATGCTAATTTATTAGAAACTAATTTTTTATTTAGTGAGCTTGATTTGCAAGATGCTATTAATTTTATTAATGAAAAAACTTCTATTAAATCAGTGAACCTTGGAAAAATTATTATTTCTATTGTAGTAGTTACACTTTTTTATTCTTTGAAATTTTATCTTGCAAAAATTTTATATTTTTTCTTAATAAGAATTTTTGATAAAAATTCAAGTAGTATTGAAATAAAAACACACTTTTTAGAAAAACTACAAAAACCTTTAGGATGGTTTTTACTTGTATATGCTTTAGGAATTTGTTTTACCATTATTTATTATCCAACACCGGTTGATATAAGAATTAGCAATATTTTGTATATTGTTTATGCTGTTTTAATTGCCTGGCTAGTTATTAGTATTTTTGATAGCTATGGTATGGTAATAGTAGCAAAACTAGCTGAAAAAAGCGGTAAACGTGAAGTAGTGAATTTGATTATTAAAATTTTATATTTTATTATTATAGTGATAGCTATTTTATTTATTTTGGCACATTTAGGATTTAATATTTCAGCTTTAATCGCATCTTTGGGTATAGGCGGTTTAGCTGTAGCTTTAGCGGCTAAAGATATTATAGCTAATTTTTTTGCTTCAGTACTTTTGCTTTTTGATAATAGTTTTAATCAAGGAGATTGGGTAGAAATTTCAGGTATAGAAGGAACTATAGTAGAAATTGGGCTTAGAAAAACTACTATCAGAACTTTTGATAATTCTTTAGTTTTTTTACCAAATTCAACTATTATGGGGACAAATATTAAAAATTGGAGCAAGAGAAAAGTTGGTCGTCATGTAAAATTATTTATAGGTGTAACTTACGATGCAAAGCCTGAACAGCTTGAGCAATGTGTAGAGGATATAAGATATTTACTAGCCACTAGTCCTTTAATAGCACAAGTTGATGATAGTGCGCTAAATCATGGAGGAACGCGTGCTAGATATAGACAAAATTTAGTTTCAGTAAATGATTTAGAAGGATACAAAAATAGTACTTATGTAGCTGTGAGTGGTTTTGGTGCTAGCTCTATTGACATAGAAGTGTATTTTTATACTAAAGCGGTAGATGCTGCAGGTTTTAGAGCAGCTAGGCAAAGTATTTTACTTGAACTCATGAAAATTGTTGAGAGAAACAAACTTAGTTTTGCTTTTCCTTCGCAAAGTCTTTATATAGAAAAAATTAATAAAGAAGACAAAGAAGAGTTATTGTCTTAATAAGCTCTTCTTTGATCATCACATTCTATTATTATCTTATCTGCAATAATAATACTCCCATTTTTACTTCCTTTTACTTTTACAAGAGAACCTTTTTGCAAATCTTGAACATTAGCTTGTTTTTTATTGCTTCCAAAAATTCCACAACTATAAATATCAATATGTGTTTGGGGTAATACAGTGATGACTAAGTTATTATCAAAATTTGTTTGGATGCTTATTGTGTGTGTGGTAGTATTTTTTAAAATACCTTGGACTTTATAAGCAAATGTAAAAGTGCTAATACATGCTAGTATAAGAAAAAAACGCATTAAAATAACTCCTTTTTAGGAGTTATTTTACTTAAAAATTTTAATAAGCTCTTTTTTTGCATTCGATTTTGATTTCTTTGGCGGTTATATTTTGAACTTGGTTTGGTGTTTGTGGATTTGGCGTAGTTTGGGCATAGCCATGGAAAACTTCAGCTTCTATAAAAGTTCCTACTTTTAAATCTTTAAAAGTACCATACTTGTCCATACCGAAAATTCCACAATCATCCATATCAATTTCTGTATTTGGTAGAATTTTGATATTCATTTTTTCTCCGTATGTAGTATCAATTAAAATGGTTTTTGCACCATCATTTACATCCGTGATTACTCCATAAATTCCACCTGCATAAGCAAGACTTGAAAGGCTTAAAGCTGTTAATAATGTAGCGATTTTCTTTTTCATTTTATCTCCTTTATTTTTTATGTAAGAATTATATAATTTTTTGAGTGAAGCAAGAGTGAATTTAGATATAATTTAAGAAATTCACAAAATGAGGCACATATGAGAGGGTTTTTACATTGTTTTTTTGCTTTTTTACTTGCAAGTTTATTATTTGCTTGTTCTAAAAATGAAGATAAGAGTTCTGCTATAAGAGCTTATGGTTTTGATGAAAATACACAAAGTATTTTTGTAGAGTTTAATACCAATATCATTAATCAAGAAATAGGTATTGCAAAAGAAAGAGAGATTGTCATTAACAATCAAAGGATAAAAGTAAAATATGAGTTTGAAACACCTACAAGATTAAAGATATTTACATCTTTAAAAGCAAATAAAAAATATGATATTTTTATAGATTTAAATGATATTATAGCCAATGAAAAAGTACAATTAAAAATACAAACTCCTTTTGAAAAATTAGATATTAAAGGATATTTTCAAAACATTTCAAATGATGAAAGTATTTTGGTTTTAAATGTTCAAAGTTTTTATACTCTTAATAAGGATGAGTTGTTAAAGGCCATTAAAATTACAGCATTAAATCAAGAAATTCAAATAGATACAATCATCATTCAAGGTGATATAGCAAGCGTATATTCTAAACCGCTTAGCATTAAAAACACAAATACAAATGTAAAAGTAGTTTTAGATAAAGAAATTTTGGGTTTGGAAAAAAATGTAGATTTAGAGTATATTTTACTTGCAAAGAGTGAATTTATTTTTCAAAATTCAAATGTGGTTAATAAAAATATAGAATTGCTTTTTTCTCAAAATATTTCACAAGATCAAAATTTAAAAGAGTTGATTTTTATTAGCCCTGAGGTAGATTTTAAGGCACTAGCATTTGGAAACAAAATAAAACTTATGGGTAATTTTTCTCCAAATAAAACCTATGAAATTCAACTTGCTCAAGGGATTAAAAGCACTGATGATGTTAGTACAAAAGAAAACTTTAAAACTCAAGTAAGTTTTAAAGACTATGAACCTGCTATAAGTTTTACAAATCAAGGAGTATTTTTATCTAGTAAAGCTAGTAAGAAAATAGCTTTTAAAAGTATGAATATCAAAAAGATTCATTTAGAAGTTTATCAAGTGTTTTCAAACAATATAAGTGAATATTTAAGATATAAAAATCTTCAAGGCGCCAAAAATTTAAGTGATTATGATAGTGATATTTTTTCAGAGAGTGATTATACTAGTGAAGTAGTATTAAAAAAGGACTTTGATATTAAAAATACTAAAAATCAATGGCAAGAAAATGAAATAGTATTAGATGGTTTGAAAGATTTAAGCGGCGTATTTATAGTAAAGCTTTATTTTAAAGAAGAAGATATAGATTATGCTTTTGATGAGGGAATGGAAAGTTGGAAGAAATACAGATTTTTCAATCAAAAAGCAAAGATTAGTAAGAATTTAATTTTTTCAGATATAGCTTTAATCGCTCAAAATTTAAACAAAAAGCTTTTTGTGGATGTGAGAAATTTTACCACACAAAAAGCATTGAGTGGGGTTAAGGTTGATGTGATTAGTAAAAGCAATCAAGTTTTAGCTTCTAAGATGAGTGATGATAATGGCTTGGTTGTTTTTGATGATATAGATGAATCAAAAGCTTTATTTATCATTGCTTCAAAAGATAAGCAAGCTTCTATTTTACGCTTAAGCTCGCCTTTGTTATACGATGGTTTTGATGTAGATGGTTTTGATTTAACTTCTCAAAATAAAGTATTTATTTACACAGAAAGAGGGGTATATAGACCAGGTGATGATATACATTTGACCATGGTTGCAAGAAATGATAAAGGGATTGTTAATCATCCTATATTTTTAAGTTTTTTTGATCCACGCAATAAAAAACTTTTAGATAAAATCAAGCTTGAACCTTTGAGTAATGGAACTTTTTATAAAAAGATTTCACTTAATCAACAAGCTTTAAGTGGAGTATATTTAGCTAGGATTGAATTTGCAAATACGATTTTTGATAAAGAAATTTTAGTGCAAAATATAGTGCCAAATCGTATAAAAGTATCTTTGCAAGCTCCAAAAAGTATAAAAGAAAATGAAAGATTAGATTTTAATATTAGCTCAAAATATCTCTTTGGAACTCCAGCAAGTAGTCTAAAATACCAAGTTGATTTGTTTGTGAGTAAAAAAGAGTATAAAAATTCAAAATATCCAGAATATATTTTTTCAAACCCTAGCGTTTTGGAGCAAAAATATCAAGATAATCTAGAGGGTGTTTTAGATGAAAATGGCTTTGTAAAAAAAGAATTTTTCCTAAAAGACTTCTTAAAAAATACTCCATATAATCTAGAAGCTAGTATAAAGGCTAGAGTTTTTGAAAAGGGTTCAAGATCAGTTGAAGCACTTGTAAATTCACAAGTTGTTTTACATGAACATTTTGTAGGCATAAAACGATTAAAAAATCGTTATTTAAGTTCAGGTTCTATCATAAATTTTGAAGCCATTGTGAGTGATTTAAACGAGAATTTGATTGCAAACAAAGAGATCAAATATACCATTTATGCAAATGATTATTCGTGGTGGTGGGATTATGATAATTATGATGATTTTTTAAAATCACTCAAAAAGGATAAAAACACACAAATAGTTACACAGGGAACTATTTTAAGTAAAGATAAACCAGTTAAAATAGAGTTTGATCCAAAAGAGTATCATGGTGAAATGTTTATAGAGCTTGAAGACATACAAAGTAAAACAAGTACAGGAGAGTTTTTTTATATTAGTAGTTTTGGTGCACCAAGTAATGCTGATATAGTTAGCTCTTTAAAGATAAAAAGCGATAAAAAAGAATACAAGCCAAATGAAACAGCTTTTGTGGAATTTGAAAGTGTTAAAGGTGCAAAAGCTATTATTACGCTAAATGATAATGCAAAAGTTTTAAAACGCTTTATAATAGACACACACGAAGATACCACAAAGGTTGAAATTCCTATTCTTAAAGAATATATGCCAAATGTTTATGCAAGTGTGATCTTGCTTCAAGATTATGATCAATATACTAATGATAGAGCCTTAAGGCTTTTTGGCGTGGTACCTTTAAGTGTTGTAGATGAGCAAAGTAAAATCGAGCTTGATTTAAGAGTACCAGATAAAATTATGCCAAAGCAGGACTTTGAAGTAGAAATTCAAAGTAAAAACAAACAAAGCTATACTTATACACTAGCTATTGTAGATGAGGGTTTGCTTGATGTTAGTGCTTTTAAAACCCCAGATATTTGGGGATATTTTTACCAAAAAACACGCTTTAATATGAGTATATATGATACTTATGATAAAATCATTGCTAAAAATATCTCTAATGCTTCTAAGGTATTAACTACGGGTGGTGATGCTTTCTTACAAAGTAGGGCAAATAAAAGCAAAAATGATGAAAAAGCTAGACGTTTTAAGCCTGTTGTGTTGTTTCAAGAGCCAGTGCAAAGTGATGAAAATGGTTATGCAAAATTAAAATTTAATATGCCTTCATATTTGGGTTCGGTTAGAGTTATGGCAGTAGCAAATAACTCAGCAAGTTTTGGTAGTGCTTATAAGGATATTCAAGTTAGTGCACCTGCTGTTATGCTTGAAACTTTGCCAAGGGCTTTAAGGTTTGATGATGAATTTAAGCTTTTAGTGCAAGTATTTAAAGTAGATGATGATGTAAAAAATGCAAAGCTTAAATTAAAAACAAAAAATTCACTCATAAATTTTGAAAAAAATGAAATCTTGATTGATTTTGGTAATGAAAAAACAAAAGATATTTATATTAATGCAAAAGTAAATTCTAATAAGCTTGGAGTAGAAGAAATAGAGTTAAGTTTAAGTGCGAAAGATTACACCTATACTCAAAATACACAAATTGATATAAAAGCGCTAAATACCATTACTTATGAGGGTAGGTCTTTTAAAATTCCTGCAAATACTTCCATGGAATTTAAAATCATGCAAGATTATATTAACCCGGTAGCATTTTTAAGTGTGAGTTCTAAGCCTATTTTAAATATAAATCATAGATTAAAATACTTGCAAAATTATCCTTATGGATGTATAGAGCAAAGCACTTCAGCAGTTTTACCACAGCTATTTTTACAAAAACTTGATCAAGGAGCAAATGAACAGAAAAATATTAACAATATCAATGCATTATTAAGTAAATATGCAAATTTTCAAACCGCTAATGGTGGTTTTGCTTACTGGCAAGGGCTTAAGGAGTCTGATGCTTGGGGGAGTAATTATGCTGGTATGTTTATGATTTTAGCTAAAGAAAGAGGTTATTATGTAAGTGAGGGAATGTTTAAAGCATGGCTTGATTATCAAAAGCGTTATGTTTTACAAACTCAAACAAACAAAGAGATTAGAATAAATTCTTTATATCTTTTAGCCTTAGCTAAAGAGCCAAATTTAAGTATAATGAATACTATTTATGAAGATAGTGCGTATTTAAAAAGCTTAGATAATGTAAGTCTTTGGCAACTTAGTGCAGCTTATAAGCTAGCAGGTTTTGATGAGGTAGCTTTAAATATAGCAAAAAATTTAAGTACAAAGCCTGATGAAAAAGCTAATTACACTCATACTTATGGATCTTTTTTAAGAGATGAAGCTATTATTGCAAATGCGTACAAAATAATCTATGGTAAAAATAATGATGAGTTATTAGACGATATTAAAAAAAGCTTAGAAGGTCATGCTTGGCTTAGTACTCAAAGCACAGGTTATGCTTTGTATGCTTTAGCAAATAGCTTTAGTGATGAAACTTCCAAAATTATCAATGCAAGTGTAAAGATTAACGGTGAGAGTAAAAAGTTTGATGCAAGTTTTTCTAAATTTGAATTTAATCAAGGCAGTGCTTTAATAGACGCCAAAGAAGATACTTATGTACATTTTGGAGTAGAGGGTATTAAAAAAGGTATTGTTGAACCTTTTGCACAGCGTATATATATAGAAAGAAGTTTTTATGATGAAAATGGAAATGAAATAGATGAAAGTACTATAAAAAGCTCTCAAATTTTTTATATGAAATTAAAAATATCAAATAAAAACTATCCTGGCACTTCTAATATAGCTTTAAGCCAGATTTTACCAAGTGGTTGGGAGATTGTACATGATCTTTTAAATGATGAAACTCCTGATTTTGTAAAAAATTCTTATTATGATTTTGTCGATATAAGAGATGATAAGATTATGTATTTCTTCCCTTTATATTCTGATGAATCAAGAGAATTTTTTGTGAAATTAAGTGCTGTTACCCCAGGTGTTTATACTTTGAGTGGAGCTTATGCTGAAGCAATGTATGATAATGCTTATAGAGCTTTAAGTGAGAGTAAAAGAATCAAAGTAGTGCAGTGAAAATAAAAATAAGCCTTGCAATATGCTTTTTAAGCCTATGTTTTTACATAGGCTTTGTCTATTTTAGTTTTGACAGCAAGGATTTGTTTAAAGGTACATATAGTAAGGTTTTGCTTGATAAAAACAAAGAAATTCTCAGTGTATTTTTAGATGCTAATGAGCAGTGGCATTTAGAAAGTGAGTTTATACCGCAAAAATTAAAAACCGCAGTTGTTTTATATGAGGATAAAAACTTTTATTCTCATTATGGAGTAGATTTTTTAGCTATTATAAGAGCTTTTAAAAATAATCTTTTTTCAAGCAAAAGAAGTGGTGCTAGCACGATTTCTATGCAAACAATTAAGCTTTTAGAACAAAATAAACGCACATATTTTAATAAATTCAATGAAATCATCAAAGCCTTTGCTTTAGAAAATGCTTATGACAAGGAAGAAATTCTAAGACTTTATTTAAATAATGCTCCTTATGGTGGAAATTTAGTAGGTGTTGCAAGTGCTGGGTTGTTTTATTTTGAAAAAGATTTAAAAAACCTTACTTGGAGCGAAGCAGCTTTGCTTGCTGTACTTCCAAATAATCCAGGTTTGATTAATCTTGAAAAAAATAAAGATAAGCTTTTAAAAAAACGCAATGCTTTGCTTGACAGGCTTTTTGAAAAGGGATATTTTTCTAAAGATATTTTAACTCTTGCAAAGGCTGAAAAGCTTCCTAGTTTTAAAGCAAGAAAAAACTTAGCCCCACATTTAGCACGTAGACTTTTGGTTGATAAAGAAAAAGTCATTTCTAGTATAGATAAAAAAATTCAAATCAAATTTGAAAAAAAAGCCAAAGAGTATTCTTATAAACTTCATCAAAAAGGTATAAAAAATTTAGCTATATTACTAGCAGATACTAAGACAAATAAGGTTTTAGCTTATGTTGGATCAAATGATTTTTATGATTTTACAACTTTTGGTCAAGTTGATGGGGTTGTAGCAAAGCGTAGCGTGGGTTCAGTATTAAAACCTTTGCTTTTTGCTTTTGCTATAGATGATGGTCTTATAGCACCTGAGTCTTTAATGCTTGATGTACCTACATTTTTTTCTAATTTTGCCCCACAAAATGCAAACAAAAAATACCATGGTTTTGTTAGTGCAAAAGAATCTTTGCAAAAATCACTCAATATCCCCTTTGTGGGTTTACTCTCAGAGTATGGCTATGAGAAATTTTTTTATAAACTCAAAGATATTTTAAACTATGAAGATGAAAATTTTAAAAAGTATGGACTTTCTTTGATTTTAGGTACAAAAGAATTTAGCTTAGAGGATATGGTTAAAATTTATCTAGGGCTTGGAAACTATGGAAATTTTAAAGAAATTTTATATGAAGAAAATACATCTATTAAAAAAGATAAAAAACTTATAAGTGATGGAGCGAGTTTTTTAACATTACAAACACTAAAGGGTTTAGATAGAGTAGGGTTAAAACAATATGATTTTAATACTATCATCTCTTGGAAAACAGGTACAAGTTATGGTAGAAAAGATGCTTGGGCTATAGGAACTTCTCCAAAATATACTCTAGGAGTGTGGGTTGGAAATTTTAATGGAGAAGCAAATGCAAATTTATATGGTGTGAGTATCGCAGGGGAGTTGTTTTTCGAACTCTTAGGTTTGCTTGATGGGCTTAATTTAGAATTTAAACAACCTGATGATTTAATTTCTATCAAAATAGAAAATCAAACAGGATATAGATATGATTATAGATTTGACTTTAAAGAAGCGCTTTACCCACAAAGTGCAAATGTTTTAAGAATTTCTCCATTTTTAAAAGAGATTTTTATCTATGAGAATAAAGAAGTAAATTCTTTAGATGAAAATTTTATTTATGCTAAGAAAAAAATTATTTTAAATTTACCTCCAAATGCACAAGCATTTTTTGCCAAAGAAAAGCAACATTTGCAAAGTTCTAATCAAAGTTTAAAGATTATATATCCATTAAATAACCTTAATATCGTTTTACCAAAAGACTTAAAAAGTAAGCAAAAATTGCTAATAAAACTTATAAATCCTGAAAATGAAAAGCTTTTTTGGTATTTAAATCAAGAACTAATCTTTGAAGGCAAGGAAGAAAATTTAGCCCTAGATTTAAAAAAAGGTAAATATAATCTTAATATTATTAGCGAAAGTGGAATGAATGATTTTATAAATTTTAATATATTTTAAACATAAATAATAAAAATTATTACTTAAAAAATCCACTCCCCCCCCCCCATATTATAGCATTTGTGTAAAAAATATAAACTATTTTATTTTTATTAAAAAATAAAACAAAAAATAAATATTTTTTATATTTTTTTAATAATAAGTTTTTATAATTACGAAAAAATAATTTTAATCAAGGAGAAATACAATGTGGAAAAAACTAAAGCTTAGTACAAAAGTTATTGCTATTGTTGTTTTTACCGTTGTGATTGTTTTAAGCAGTATATCTTTGTTTATAATACAAAGATCAACTGACACCTTAAACGAACAAATCAACAAAACTTTAATCACTTCTGTTTTTAGATACACCAACTCAGCAGAAGCAGCTTTGAAATCTTTCTTTATTTCTGCCATTGGAACTCAAAAAATCTTCAATACTTTGCTTGAGGAAGGCCCTATATCAGAAAAAAGAATAGAAAATATTCTTGGTGAAACTATAGATGCAAGTCCAAATATTGCGTATGGATATTATTATCTAAAAGATGGAGCGGAGTATAGAAGTTTGGGACTTGATAATAAATATTTTACCAATAAAAATGAATTTATGGTCTTAATGAGAGATTCAAATATGAAAGCTCCAGGTGGTATGGTAACTATAGAAGCTAGTAGTGAAATCACATCATCAAGAGGTATGAATCATATTTTAAAAGGTGATAAGCTTTATTTTGGTGAGCCTAGATGGTTTAACATCAATGGAACTAGAATCTATGGATCAAATATTGCAACTCCTTTGGTTGATAAAAGAGGTAGAGTATTAGGTGTATTAGGTATGATTTTTGATATGCAAATACTAGCAGATGATTTTAATGATCCTTCTAGATCTGTGTATGATGGAGATAGAAGAATATTATTATCAAATGGTGGTGTTATAGCTACACATCCTAATTTAGATTTTGTAGCTAAAAAAATTACTGATATTAATAAAAATGCAAGCAATATAATGGAACTTATAAAAGAGCCTAAAGTTGTAAATGTAGATTATATTTCTGATGAAAATAGAAAATATCATGGTGCTATAAAAGTATTTGAGGTATGGCCAAATACTGGAATTTTATGGTCAATAATGGCAATAGCTCCGGAAAAAACTATCCTAAATCCTATTGCAGAAATTAGAAATTTAATATTGGTTTTGGGATTTGTTGGTATTGTAGTGATAGTGTTAGTTCTTGGATGGGTTATGAAAAGTATGATTACTACTAGAGTGCAAAGACTACAAGACCATTTAATGAAATTCTTTAAGTATTTAAATCATGAAATATCAACTGTGGAAGTTTTAACTCCAAGGTATAATGATGAGCTTGGAAAAATGGCTTTAGCAATTAATGAAAATGTTCAGTATATTCATACATGTTTAGAAAAAGACGAAATTACCGTGCAAAATATCCTAGAAGTTTCATGTGATATAGAAAAAGGACATTTTACTCAAAGAATTGAAGCAAATCCTGTTAATCCAAAACTTGTAGAATTAAAAGAAGTGTTAAACAAAATGCTTGATGATATGCAAGAGAAAATTGGTAAAGATTTAAATGATATAGAAAGAGTTTTTGCAAGCTTTCAAAACCTTGATTTTTCAGATAAACTTTCAAATGCAGAGGGTGAAATAGAAAAAGCACTTAATGCAGTTGGTGAAGAAATTAAAAAAATGCTTCAATCTTCATTAAGCCAAGGAGAAATGCTTCAAACTAAGGCTGATGCTTTAAAAGAAAGTGTGTTAAAACTTAATGAAGGTGCACAAAAACAAGCTGATTCTTTACAAGAAAGTGCAGCTGCAGTTGAAGAGATGAGTGCTTCTATGAATGCAGTTGCAGCAAGAACCGAAGAAGTTATTAAGCAAAGCAGTGATATTAAAGATGTAACCGATGTGATTAGAGATATTGCTGATCAAATCAATCTATTAGCATTAAATGCTGCTATTGAAGCAGCACGTGCAGGTGAACATGGACGTGGCTTTGCTGTTGTTGCTGATGAAGTTAGAAATCTAGCAGAAAGAACTCAAAAGTCTTTAGGTGAGATTGAAGCTAATACTAATATCTTAGTTCAATCTATTAATGAAATGGGTGAAAGTATCAAAGAACAAGCCTTAGGAATTTCACAAATCAATCAATCTGTCTCAGTAATAGATGGTTTAACCAAAGAAAACTCACAAATTGCACATGCAACTAATTCTGTAGCAAATGAAGTTGATTCTATGTCAGCTGATATTGTGGCAGAGGTTAGAAGAAAGAAATTCTAAAAAAACTACCCTTTAAAGGGTAGTTTAATTTATAAAATACTCTTGAATTTTATTTTTATCTTCAAAAGCCATACTTTGGAAAATTTTATCTTTAAAGCCTATTTTGTATTTTGTGTTATTTTGAGTTTTAGCATAAGTTAGCGCTATACTTAGAGCAAGTTCAAGATCTTGTGGATTAATATTTTCATCTACTAAAGAATAAGCACCTATTAAATCAAAAAGTTTTAATTCTTCATATTTTTGAGTTTTTAATTCTTTTAAAAATTGATTTTCTAGCTCATTTCTACCTACTATCATTTTGGAACCATTTGGAAGTCTTAAGTGACGTCCATATTTTAAAAGTTGTGCATCATTAACTTGCATATTTTTATCAAATTTAATGAAATCTTTAATTTTATTTGAAAAGCTTTCAAGTGTAAGTAAGCACCCACCACCCGGGCTTTCAAAGTCTTCAAAACCAAATTGCGTGGCAAGTTCAAGTTGTCTTTTTCTACTTCTTCCGCTTATGTTTTCTAACTTTTCTCTATCAACCCAACCTTCACGTTCAGGCTTAGTTAAGGGTAGATTTTTAGCACACATTGGTCGCAAGATTAAATCTTCTTCATCAAGAGCTAGTTTTTTAACCTTTGCCATTGCATCATTTCTTTGACTCATAGGGCGTTGGCCAACCACTTCTCCTGTGATGATAAAACTTGCATTTTCATCTTTTAACATAGAAAGAGCTGTTTTAAACATAAAGGCATGACAATCTATACAAGGGTTAAAATGTTTTCCATAGCCATATTGAGGGTTAAATAAAACTTCTTGTAAATACGCATTTCTTACATCTATCATTTCAAAACTAGCCCCTGCCATAGCAGCACGTTTTGTCATGAGTTCACTTTTATCACTTGTGCCACCAAAGCCTATGTTAATGTTTAAAGCTTTTACTTCTATACCTTGAGAAGTTATGAGTTTTATAGCAAGCATAGAATCAAGCCCACCGCTAAAAAGTGCTAATGCTTTCATTTTATCCTTTCGAATTTTTAGTATATTGTAGTGAATGTTTTTTAATCTTTATGTAGGTTTTTATTTAAAAAATTTCATCTTCAAAGTTATAATGAATTGCTTTTTTATCTTTGATGTTTTTTTGTAGTCTATTTAAAAATAATTCCAAATTTTCCTCATCATCTAAAAAATGCACGCTTTTTAAAACTTCTATCAAATGGTTTAAAAAAACTTCATCATTTTGATAGCTTTTTTTGATTTTTTCTAAATTTTGATTGAGTAAATTATAAATTTGCTTTTTAAAGGCTTGTTTTAAATTTAAACTTTTTAATTTATTAAAATAAGCAAGGTTGATTTTACAAATAGCATATAAAAATTCTTCTAAATTGCTTAAATTTTTTATGTTTTCAAATTCATAAAGCTCTCTTATGTTAGGATCTTCAAAATCTTTTTGTTCTAAAATAGCTTTAGCAATATCTTGGTGTAAAAAATATTCTTTTGTACTTAAAAGTTTAAAAAGCCCTATAGCCTCATCATTTTCATATAAAAATTTTAAAAGTTCTAATTCGCTTATATTGTTGGTTTTGTTTTGTTTGATAGGGCTGGTAAAACTTATATTTTTTTTAGTATTTTTAGAAAGTTTAATATCGCTAATATTTACTCCCAAAAGATTTGCTACTAAAGTAGTATAAGAATTAGCTATTAAAGGTTCAAGGCCAAAGGTATATTTTTGCACTTCTTCTAAGGCTTTTTGCTTACTAAGTGCTGAGTTTAAATCACAACCTGCAATCAAACTTCTTATATAAAATTCTCCAAGTTCTATACCTTTTTCTAAAATATTAAAAAGTAGTTTTTCTTGATGAGTTGCTACAAGCTCAGCTGGATCTTTTCCACCTTCTATTAAAACTACTTTCCCATCGATTTTTGCTAGGCTTAGCAAATGTGCTGAACGCACTGCCGCATTAAATCCTGCATTGTCATTGTCAAAACACAAAATCACTCTTGTTTCAAATCGTTTGATTAAAGGTATATGGTGTTCTCCTAAAGCAGTTCCTAAAACTGCTACAGCATTTTTAAATCCTGCCTTATGAAAGGCTATAGCGTCCATATAGCCCTCGCAAATTATCATTTCTTTTTGTTTATAAATGGCATCTTTTGCTAAGTTGAGTGCATAAAAAACGCGTGATTTATCAAAAAGTTTGCTTTGAGGAGAATTAACATATTTTGCCATGTTTGTTTCATCTAAAGTTCTGCCACCAAAGCCTATGAGCAAATTTTTATGATCATAAATGCTAAAAGTAATGCGGTTGATAAAGCTTGCATAAATACCATTTTCATTTTGTTTTATAGCACCTACCTCTAGAGCTTCTTCTTGCTCTATTTGCTCATTTTGTAAAAGTCTTAATGTTTCATTGGAGCTTGGTGCAAAACCTAGTTCGAAAGTTCTAATATCTTCATCATTCAAGCCTCTTTTATAAAGATAAGCTAGAGCTTCTTTGTTTTTAGCTAAATTTTGTTTATAAAAGGCATTAAGAGTGGGTAAAATGTGAATGATAGATTTTTTATTGCCTTGTTTTTTTGAAGTATAAGTAAGTGAGAAATTACTCCACGAGGCAACTTTTTCCACCGCTTCAACAAAGTTTAATTTCTCATAATCCATAACAAATTTAAAAACATTTCCCCCAGCCTTGCATGCAAAACAATGATAAAACCCCTTAATGGAATTAATATGCATACTAGGATTTTTATCATCATGAAAAGGGCAAACGCATACATAACCCGAGCCTTGTTTTTTTACTTCAACATAATGAGCTATGATATCAACAATATCTGTTTTTTGTAAAAGTTGTTCTATACTTGCTTGTTCTATCATCTTTAAACCTTAAAGAAAATTATATAAGCATTTAGCTATAATTGTCATAAATTTGAAAATTAAGTTGCAAGATTATGGATTTTTTCTTTGTGGAATACCGCGATCCTTTGTTTGGTCTTATTGTTTTAACAGCTTTGGTTTTTATCATCGCTAGTTCGCATTATATATGGCGTATTTTTGCAAGTAAAGATCAAAAAAGTAAACTTGATCGTTTTGTAAAGAAATTTGAAATCAACTCCACACATCAACAAATTTTAAAAAATGCTAATTTAAGTATAGAAAATTTAAATTTTTTAGCCCAAATTTTTACCAAAAGTGGAGAATTTGAAAAAGCTGTAGGGATCTATCTTATAGCTTTGCAAAAATCAAATGAAGCTAATCAAAAAGAATTTATCTTTTTTTCTTTAGCACAAGTTTATCTTAAGGCAGGGTTTTTAGAGCGTAGCGTGGAAGCTTTACTAAATGCTTTGAAAATCAAAGCACGCAATAAAGAAAGCTTAAAACTTTTAAAAATTGTATATTTAAAACTTAAAGACTATGATAAAGTTTTAGATGTTTTAGAATGTTTGTTTGAGCTTGGAGAAAATATATATGCAGAAAAAGCTTTAATAAAAGCTTTAAAGACTCAAGCTAGCTCTAAAGAGCAAGAGCAAAAAGTAAAAGAAATTTTAGCTTTAAGTAAGGATAATGAGTATATTTTAAGACTTTGCTTTTTGTATTATAAGGATAAACTCACTCAAATGCCTAAATTTGAAAATGTTATTGATTTGCTTAATGAGTGTAAAAATCCGCTTAATCTTGAAGATGAAAAATATCATGAGTTTTTTTATGCAAAAAATTTAAGCACAAAATCCATTCCTATTAAAAATCATAAATTAAAAATTTTAAAAATTTTAAACGATAATGAACTAAGTGCAAATCTTAGCTTTACCTATGTGTGTAATAATTGTAAAAATCAAAATCCTTTGTTTTTTTATCATTGCCCATTTTGTTATGAATTTGGAAAATGTGAGATTTATTATGAGGTAAAAGCTTGAAAAATATTGAAATTTATACCGATGGCTCTTGTTTAAATAACCCTGGTTTTGGAGGATGGGCTTATATTTTAACTTACAAAAATTATCAAAAAGAACAAAGTGGAGCATGTGAGAATACAACAAACAATCGTATGGAGTTAATGGCTATTATAGAAGCTTTAAAAGCTTTAAAAGAACCGTGTGAGATAAAATTATATACAGATTCAAATTTAATGGTTCAAAGTATTAATGAGTGGCTTCAAGATTGGATAAAAAAAGATTTTAAAGGTAAAAAAAATATTGATCTTTGGAAAGAGTATTTAAATGTAGCTAAAGATCATAAAATAACTGCTTTTTGGGTTAAAGCGCACAATGGTCATGAGTTGAATGAGCGTTGTGATGAACTAGCAAGAAATGCAGCCTTAAAGCTCCAAAAAGAAAGGTCAATAAATGCTTAAAAAACTTCAAGAAAGACTAAAATATTGTTTTAAAAATGAGCAATTACTCATCGAAGCTTTGACACATAAAAGTTATAAAAAGCCTTATAATAACGAAAGATTAGAGTTTTTAGGTGATGCTGTGATGGACTTAGTAGTAGGGGAATTTTTGTTTTTTAAATTTCAAAAAGATTCAGAAGGAAACCTTTCTAAACTTAGAGCAGCTTTGGTAAATGAAAAATCTTTTGCAACCTTAGCACAAAAATTAGATCTTGGGGAATGTATTTTTATGTCTATTGCGGAAGAAAATAACGATGGGCGTAATAAGCCTTCTATACTTTCAGATGCTTTTGAGGCATTAATGGGGGCTTTGTATTTAGAAATAGGTTTTGAAAAAACTAAAGATATAGCGTTAAATTTGCTCAACGAGGTTTATCCACATATTGATACGCAAAGTTTGTTTAAAGATTATAAAACAAGATTGCAAGAAATCACACAAGCAAATATGGCAGGAACTCCTGAGTATATAGTAGTAAAAGCTTTTGGGCCTGATCATAAAAAGCAATTCGAAATTGCAGTGAAAATTCAAGGCATAGAGGTAGCAAGGTCTACAGCAGGTAGCAAAAAAGAAGCACAGCAACAATGTGCAAAAATTGCATTAGAAAAATTAGGAAAATTATGAATAGTTTTGGAGTAAGATTTAAATTTACAAGTTTTGGTGAATCTCATGGTTTAGCCATAGGTTGTGTAGTAGATGGTATGCCTGCAGGAGTTAAGTTTGACTTTGATTTTTTGCAAGATATGTTAGATAGAAGAAAACCAGGCCAAAATCAATTTAGTACTCCTAGAAAAGAAGAGGATAAAGCTCAGGTTTTAAGTGGAATTTTTGAAGGTTATACAACAGGAACCCCTATAAGTGTTTTAGTGTATAATGAAAATACACGCTCAAAAGATTATGAGAAAGATGTGTTTCGTCCAGCTCATGCTGATTTTACTTATTATCATAAATATGGTATTAGAGATTATAGAGGTGGCGGAAGAGCTAGTGCTAGAGAAAGTGTAGCAAGAGTGATAGCAGGGGCTATAGCTTGTATGCTTTTAAAAGAGTTTGATATAGAGATAATGAGTGGGGTTTTTGGGGTAGGAAGTATTGATAGCAAACTTAGCAATGATGAGTTTGATTTTGATTATGCTAAAAATAGTGAAGTTTATGCTTTAGATAAAAATTTAGAGCAAGATTTTAAAGATGAAATTTTAAAAGCTAAAAAGGCTAAAAATAGCATAGGTGCTAGAGTTTTTACTAGGGTAAAAAACCATATCATAGGCTTAGGTGAGCCTTTGTATGATAAGCTTGATTCTAAACTTGCTCATGCGATTATGGGGGTAAATGCAGTTAAGGCCATAGAAATAGGAAGTGGCATTCAAAGTAGTTATATGTATGGAAGTCAAAATAATGATGAGTTAAAAGATGGTGTGTTTTTAAGTAATCATAGTGGAGGGATATTAGGTGGAATTTCTAATGGAGACTTTATTGATATAAAAACTTATTTCAAACCAACTCCTTCTATATTTTTACCCCAACAAACGCAAAATATATATGGAGAAAATATCATACATGAACTAAAAGGTAGGCATGATCCTTGTGTGGGTATAAGAGGTAGTGTTGTGGTAAATGCTATGGTGGCTATATGTATGGTTGATGTTTTACTTTTGAATGCAAGCTCAAATTTGCAAAATTTACAACATATATATAGAAAAAATAAATAAAAATTTAATACTTATTTGGTATGATGATAAAATATCTTTAAAAAGGGAGTAATATGAAAAAAAATATTGTATTTTTTGAAGTCAGAGGTGGTAGCGATAAAGGTGAGGATGGTCATAGAAAAGATACTATGCCTATGGTAAATGCCCTAAAAGAGCAAGGTTGGAATGCTGAGGTGATTTTTTTTGAAGTAGAAAAAAAAGATGAAATTTATGAATATGTAAAAAACAACGCCGATGCTTATGTTTCTAGAATTAACCCAGGAAATTTAAAAGAAGAAAATGAATACTTTGATATGCTAAGAAAGCTTTGTGCAAATGGCGTTATAGGTATGCCTCATCCTGATGCGATGATAGGCTATGGTGCTAAAGACGCATTAACTAAGCTTAATAAAACAGCTTTGGTGCCTGAAGATACTTATGCGTACTATGATATTAAAACCTTTAAAGAAAGTTTTCCAAAAACTTTAGCAAAAGGCGAGAGGGTTTTAAAGCAAAATCGTGGTTCAACAGGTGAAGGAATTTGGCGTGTAAGGTTGATTGATGAGCTTGAAAGTGGTGCAACAAGCGTGCCATTAAATACGAAAATAAAATGTACAGAAGCTAAAGATAATCACACAGAAGAAAGAGAACTTGGTGAATTTATGGATTTTTGCGAGCAATATATAGTAGGTGATAATGGTATGCTTGTAGATATGACTTTTTTACCACGTATCAAAGAAGGTGAAATTAGGATTTTAATGCTTTATCACACCCCAATTTATGTAGTGCATAAAAAGCCTGCAGAAGGTGCTGATGCTTTTTCTGCAACACTTTTTTCAGGTGCAAAATACAGATATGATGAGCCAAAAGATTGGCAAGAATTGGTAGATTGGTTTTTAGCAACATTACCTGAAATTCGTTCAAAACTTGGAAATTATGATATCCCTTTAATTTGGACAGCAGATTTTATCTTAGATACTGATGAAAATGGTAAAGATAAATATGTTTTAGGTGAGATTAACTGCTCTTGTGTTGGATTTACTTCTCCTGCTGAATTTGTTGAGCCTATTGCTAAAAAAGTAGCTCAAAATATCATCGATATCGTAAGTAAAAACTAACCCTTGTTTTAAACAAGGGTTTTTTAACTCATTATGCTTTTAACTATACTTTATATTATTGGAATTACTGTTGATGCTATGACAGGAGCCATTGCTGCAGGGCGTCATAGGATGGATCTTTTTGGTGTGATTTTCATAGCTTTGGTAACTGCAATTGGCGGGGGTTCGATTAGAGATATATTGCTTGATCACCATCCACTAACTTGGATCAAAACTCCTGAATATGTGATTTTAATTTGTGTTGCAGCTATGATTACAACAAAAATTGCTAAATATGTTATAAAGCTTGAAAAACTTTTTTTGATTTTAGATGCTATAGGTTTGGTTGTTTTTAGTGTCTTAGGTGCACAAATTGCAATAGAAATGGGGTATGGTTTTATAGTAGCTGTAAGTTCGGCTGTGATTACGGGTGTATTTGGTGGGATATTAAGAGATATATTGTGTGCTAGAATACCACTTGTATTTCAAAAAGAAATTTATGCAGGTGTGGCTATACTAACAGGAGCTTTGTATTATATATTGTATATTTTAGGTATTGATGAACTATGGGTAATTCTTGCTTCATTGATTGTAGGAACCATAGCAAGGCTTTTGGCAATATATTATGGTTTAAGTTTGCCTATATTTTCTTTTAAAGATGGAGAAAATAAAGAAAGTTAAAATTCTATTTTATAAACTCTTAAAGAGTAAGCTTCATTGTCTATAATATTTTCAATAAAAATTCCACCATATTTTTCATAAAATCCTACAAGCTCTATCAGTAGGTAAAATTTATTTATATTCTTTGTTTTCAAATCATTTTTTATAAATTTTAATAATTGGCTAGATATTTTGTTTCCTCTATAATTTTCTTCAACATATAAAGCACATAAATTTGGCTCTAAATCTTTTCTGTTGTGAAAATCATTTTGTATGATCCCAGCTCCAACTATAATAATGTTTTTATCTAAAGCCAAATACCACTGAGGAGTAGTTTTGCTGTTAAAACTACTTTCTATGCTTTCAAAATAAACTTTTTCATCTATACCCCATTTTTCAGAAAACCATTTAGAAGCTTTTGTTGATAGATCTTTTTTATCTGATATATTTGTAATATATGGATTAAAATTTCCTTGTAGCATGTTATAATTTATATTTGAGATTTCTAGAAAGTGGTGACCCATACGAGACTCGAACTCGTGTTACCGCCGTGAAAGGGCGATGTCCTAACCGCTAGACGAATGGGCCAATTTCAATTTTAAGAAATGAAATTATACCTTATTTACTTTAAAATTAACTTAATCACTTGATAAATCGTAAATAAAAATACCCGAAAACACCAGAAGCTAACGAAGCTAATAATATTGCAAGATTATCAACAAAATTAAATATATCACTTACTTCATAAGCAAGTGCATCTATAAAAAAACTCATTGTAAAGCCAATACCAGTTAAAATACAAACTCCATAAAGTTGTTTAAAATTTGCATCTTTTGGTAATTTTGCAATTTTAAATTTAATCGCCATATATGCAAATCCAAAAACCCCTAGTTGTTTTCCAATGAAAAGTCCTAAAAATATACCTATACTAACACCACTAAAAAGCATATGGGTTTGAATTTTAGAAAGATCTACTCCAGCATTTGCAAAAGCAAAAAGAGGGAGTATAATAAAAGCAATCCAAAATTTTAATCCATGCTCAATTTCTTCTAACAAGGTATGATTATTTTTTGTATGGACAGGGATAAATAAAGCGGTAATGATACCTGCTAAAGTAGCGTGTACTCCACTTTTTAAAACACTAAGCCAAAGCAATGCACCAAGTATATAATAAAAGGATTTTCTTTCATTTCCTAAGCGATTAAGTATAAATAAACCTACTATGCAACAAAATGCAACAAAAAAAGCTAAGGTAGAGAGTTCGCTAGTATAGAATATTGCAATAATTAAAATAGCCCCTACATCGTCAAAAATAGCTAAAGAAACTAAAAAAACTTTTAAAGAGCTTGGTATGCGTTGTTTTAGCATAGCAAGTATAACTAAGGCAAATGCAGTATCAGTAGCAGTTGGTATGGCCCAACCTTTTAAAACATAAGTATCGTTAAAATTTATGGCACAAAAAATTAATGCAGGGACAACTATACCACCTATAGCGGCCATTAAAGGTAAAGTAATATTACTAAGAGTTTTGAATTCTCCTTGAATAAATTCTTTTTTTAATTCAAGTCCTATAGCAAAGAAAAAAATCGCAATAAGCCCATCGTTAATCCACAATAAAGATGGCTTAAAAAGTTCCCATGTCCCAACTTTTAAACCCATTTCCACACTAAGAAATTCCATATAGTGATCTCCATATGGACTATTTTTTAGTATAAGTGCAAGGATTGTTGCTCCTAAAAGCAATAATCCTCCTAAAATTTCAAGTGATATATAGTTTTGAAAATTTTTAATTTTCATATTTTTTTGAACCATAAATAATTTTTAGATATAAATATCCAATTATGGCACTTAACAAAGAAGCAACCAATATGGCAAGTTTATCTGAATATGCGAAAATATCACTATTTTGATAAGCTAAGCCATCAATAAAAAAGCTCATAGTAAAGCCTATACCTGTGAGTATGCAAACTCCATAAAGTTGCTTAAAATTAACATTTTGTGGAAGTTTTGCTAAACCTAATTTAATGCTAATATAGGAAAATAAAAATACACCTATTTGTTTACCTAAAAATAAACCTAAAATTATGCCTAAACTAACAGATGAAAACATAAAACTTGGATCCATATCTTTTAAATCAACTCCTGCGTTTGCAAAAGCAAAAATAGGTAAGATAAAATAACTTACCCAGGGAGCCAAGTCATGTTCAATCTCTTTTAAAAATGATTTTCCACTCTTTGTTTGAAGCGGTATAAATAAAGCAGTAATCACACCTGCTAAAGTTGCATGTACCCCGCTTTTTAACATACTAATCCAAAATACTATGGCTATGATGATATAAAAAGATTTTTTAGTTATATGGAAATGGTTTAACAAATAAAGTGCTAAAATACATACTAAAGCTGCAATCATAGCAAAAACTGAAAGCTCGCTTGTGTAAAACAAAGCAATCACAATAATTGCGCCTAAATCATCAAAAATAGCTAGAGAAAGCAGGAATAATTTTAATGAAGTGGGTACTTTTTTGCCTAAAAGCATTAAAATTCCTACTGCAAAAGCAACATCAGTAGCAGTTGGTATGGCCCAACCTTGTAAAGCAAAAGGGTCTTTGTAATTAAAAAATGCAAAAATTAAAGCAGGTACTATCATGCCACCAAGTGCAGCAAATACAGGTAAAGACATAGCTTTTATGCTGTTGAGCTGTCCTCTTGTTACCTCGTATTTTAATTCAAGTCCTATAGCAAAGAAAAAAATCGCAATAAGCCCATCGTTAATCCACAAAAGCAAAGGTTTAAAAATTTCTAAACTTCCTGCTTGAAACCCAAAAGGAATATTTAAAAAATTGGTATATTGATCCGTTAAAGAACTATTTTGTAGAATTAGTGCAAGTACGGTAAAAAATATGAGTAAAACACCAGGAAAAGTTTCACTTTTAACAAAGGTTTGGAGTCTTTGCATAAACAGCCTTTTAAAATTTTTATTAATGTATTATTTTAACATAAAAAGGCTTGAAATTTAAAAGTTTAAGCAGAAAAAACTGCTTAAACAGGTATAACGCGTATATTTGGACTAAGTTCTTCTTGTAGAATATTTTCTATAGCATATAAGGTTGCACCACTTCCGCTTGAGCAACCACTACAAGCTCCAAGATAACGTATATAAACATCTATATTTTTATTTTCACTTTTTTGTATATCAATTACTTCTAAATCTCCACCATCTCCATGTAGCATTGGACGTACATCACTATCTAAAACCGCTTCTACTGCTTTTAATTGCTTAACCATAGTCATATCATCAAAAGCAATGTCGGTTTTGTTTTGATTTTTTAATCTTTCTCTTTCCATTTCAGCCCTAGTTTCAGCCAAAATATCTACAAGATAGTAATCTTTTTTCTCATGTCCACCTGGTTTGACACAGGATTTACAAAATGCACCTGCTTTGGTAAATTGTGTGATTTCTTCTACTGTATGTAAATTATTTAGCTTAATCACTTCTTTGATGGTTCCAAGACTTACTCTAGCACATTCACAAACTATGATTTGATCTTCAAAGTCTTCAGGATTAACCCCTTTATAATGCGCTGCAGCCTGTTTAATAACATCATAAGCCATGACTGAACAGTGCATTTTTTGAGGTGGCACAGCTGGAGTTTCAGGGTTGTCTCTCATAGCAAGCTCAACATCTAAATTTGTAATTTTTACAGCCTCATCTACGGTCTTACCTATACAAAGATCAACCATAGTATCGCTACTTGCTATTGCTGTCCCACAGCCAAAACTTTTAAATTTCGCGTCAATAATCTTATCGGTTTTTTCATCTACTAACCAGTAAAGTCTTACTGCATCGCCACAACTTTCAGCTCCAAAGTCTGCTACTATAAGTTTTGCATTTGCTTTTTGCGCATCTTCTTGTGTAAATTCACCCATATGTCGCGGGTTGTTCATTCTATCTTGTACTTTTTGAGAATATTCATCCCAAATTGATCCACCAATTAAATTATTTTTTGCCATTTTCTATCCTTTAAATATTTTCAGGCTTATATGCATAAGTACTTGAGATTGCTCTAAGTCTTTGCGTTGCTTTTTTTATTTGTTCTGCTGCATAATCAATTTCATCTTCTGTATTAAATCTTGATAAAGAAAGCCTTAAAGCGGTGTGAGCTAAATCATTTTCAGCACCAATTGCTTCCATGATAGGATTGCTCTCAAGTGCTTCACTAGCACAAGCAGAACCTGTACTTGCTGCTATGCCATTTTTATTTAAATCCCAAAGCATAGCCTCGCCTTCCACTCCTTTAATGCTAGCTAAAATTGTATTAGGAACTCTCCTTGATCTATCTCCTACTACACTTGTATCAGGCATAGCTAAAATTAAATCTTCTAATTTATCTCTCAATCTTCTAATGTGTGAGTTTTCAAAATCAAGCATAGCGTTTGCAATTCTTAAAGCTTCTGCCATTGCTATAATATATGGCACATTTAAAGTTCCACTTCTTCTACCACCCATGTGTTCACCACCATGTAAAAGTGGAGTTAATTCTATGTCTTTTTTAATATAAAGTCCACCTACACCTTTTGGACCATGAAATTTATGTGCAGAAAATGAAGCAAAATCAACCCCAGCTTTTGCGAAATTAACTTTAATTTTCCCAACAGCTTGAGTTGCATCAGTGTGAAATAATGCTCCATATTCATGTGTAACTTGAGCCATTTCTTCTATAGGGAAAATCATACCAGTCTCGTTATTTGCCCACATAATGCTAACTAATGCAGTTTTATCTGAAATAGCTTCTTTTAAATCTTTTACACTAGAAACACCCTCATGATCAACACCAAGTTCTATAACTTTAACTCCTAAGGATTTTAAAAACATAGCACTTGCAATTACTGCAGGGTGTTCTACACTAGAAATAATCACTTCATTTTTATTGCTATTTAAAATTCTATCAAAATATACACCTTTTAGTACCCAATTAATACTCTCTGTAGCACAGGATGTGATGATAATATCATCTAAATCACTTGCTCCAAGTCCCATATAGAGTTTATCCATTGCTTCTTTGAGTGCAGGATGAGTTGCACTACCCCACTGATGAAGGCTATTTGGATTACCATAATGCTCTTTAAAAAAAGGTTTCATAAGCTCATAAGCTTCTGGTGCAAGTTGTGTTGTTGCATTGTTGTCTAAATATACTTTCAAATTATACTCCTTTAATTAGGATATTTTTTATCTTTTTTATTAATATACACTAAAATATTAAATTTAATATTAAATCAAGTAAGTTTTTAACTTTTATAAAAATTTTATTATTATTTTAGCACAAGTTTAAGCCATAGCATTTAAATAAGAGTGTAAAATTTTATTAATACTTGCTTGTTTTTTGCGATTTTCTAAAAACTGAGTATCTAAAATTTCTTTTTGAGTATTGATTTTCTCAAGATCAATATTAGAGTTGTTTTGGTTAAAATCTTCTTTTAAAATTTCAATTTCTTTACTAATTTGCTCACCATAGAGAGTGTAAATAGAACTAGAATTTGCAAATTCTTGCATATTGATACTATGCTGATAGTTGATGTATTGTTGAAAAAAAACTGAAAGTTTATCTTCTGAGGTATTATTTTTATCTACTCCATTAATATACAAATATAAATCAAAACTCATTTTTTCTTTGTTATTTTCATTAATGTAATCTTGTGCGCTTATTTCACCTCTCATAATTTTTTGAAAATTTACATTAGAAGAAACATCTAATTCAATAGGCGATAAAAAGAAATTAGCTTTGTTAAGGTTTTGCTCTTTTAAATCATGATAAATGTAATTTAGCAATAAACCACTTTTGGAAACTTCTCCTTGTTTATTTAAATAAGGTCTAATGATAGGATTGCTAGCCGTGTTTTCAATGCTTGTGTTAAATGCAAAATCACCTATTTTGTTATCAAGCATTAAGGTGTTTAAATTTTTATTTGCTTCTTTTGCGTTTTGTAAACTTTTGGTATTTTCATAGACTTTTAAAATTTTTCCTTCATAAGTATAACTATATCCTTGTTTTAATTCTAAAATTTGGGCTTTGCTTAAAAAATTATTATCGTTATTTTGAAACTCATGGTTGATAGTTTTTAATGTATTATGATAAGTATTTAAAAGTCTTGGTAAGTCTATTTTGTTGTAGTTTAAATTCTCATCAAGCTTTATAAGCTGCTTTGAAATTTCTCTTATGCTTTTTATATTGATATCATAATCAAGCGGTATTGCGGCTGTTTTATTAAGATCTTTTTCAAAAAATCCTTTCTCATTTGTCCTAAAACCAAATTCGCTTGCATAGGTTACTTTATGGTCTAGATTAGAACCTTTGATATCAAGTAAATCACTTTTAATACTAGTGTTTTCTTTTTTTTCTTCTGTATGTTCAGTTTTTGCAAATGGATAATTTGCAAAATTTTGATATGGATTAACATTAGAATTTACAAACATAACTCTTCTCTTCAAAAATATTGCTTAACTTTGCAAAAAGCAAAAGCTATGCCAAAATTTCTGAATCGAAGAGAAAAGATTAAGCGTAAATGTCAAGCAATCCTGAACTATTGGCAGGAGTAGTAGTTGGAGCAGGGTTTGCATTTACGCCTTCAAGTACCTGCATTACTGCATTTTCATTGGCTTCTATGGTTTTTTTCATCATAGTAGTTGCAATGTTAAGCATTAAACTTGCTTGATTGTTTGTAACTTCGCCCATAACATACTCCTTTTGTTTGGATTAGTAATATTATCGGCAAAGTTTGGTTAATATTAAGCTATATTATAAATTTTTGATAAGTAATGATTGTGGGTGTTTTCTTTTGCTTCAAGCATATCGATATGATTTTTAAACTCATCCATATCTTTAAAAAGGTTTTTCATTGTAGTGCTAATTTCGCTAGAAAAATTTTGGAGGTTACTTTGTGTTTTTAAATATCTTTCTATTTGATAAATTCTAGCAATCTCTCTTTCATACTCATCTTGAGTCATTCTTTTAGCACTAAATTCTGTATTTAAGCTTTTTTTATCATTAATGGTAAAAGATTTTTTTTGATTGTTAATTTTAAACTCAACAATAAACTCTTCTTTTGAATTAATAATCTTTAAGTATTTTAATTTGGCTTTATCCTCTAGCAAAATAAAACTGATGCACTCTAAAAACATATGTGTAAAGATTTCTCTTTCAAAAATATTCTGACAAATATCAGTATATTTTAAACCTAAGCTTTGTTGGTGATCTAAAAATGCTACATTTGACATGATCCATCCTTTTTTCATGACTTTTTGTCATAAAAAAAGCAAAAATCATTCCAATTATTGCATATCAATCATCTTAAGCATATTAATAGTATCTTCAAATTCAAAATTTTCTTCAGGGTTTTGACTTAAAAATTGTTGCATGAATTCTTTTTTGGCAATAGCTTGGTCAAGTTCTTTGTCGGTACCTTTTTGATAAGCACCAATTCTAAGCAAAACCTCATTTTCCTTAAGTAAAGAATTTAAACGTTTAAACTTTCTAGCAGCTAGCTTATGCTCATCGCTAATAATATCTCCCATAACCCTTGAGGCTGAATTTTGTATATTTATAGGTGGATAAATTCCAAAGTCAGTGAGTTCACGACTAAGCACTATATGCCCATCTAGGATAGATCTGCTTTGATCAGCTATTGGATCACTCATATCATCTCCATCAACTAGCACGGTAAAAAAAGCTGTTATAGTGCCTTTACCTTCTTCTTTTCCTGTGCGCTCCATAAGTTGAGGTAAAAGACTTAAAACACTTGGCGGATAGCCTTTAGTTGTAGGCGGTTCACCTAAGGCTAGGCCTATTTCTCTTTGTGCCATAGCAAAACGAGTAACACTATCCATAATAAACAATACATCTTTGCCTTGTTCTTTAAAGTACTCAGCCACGCTCATAGCACAAAATGCACCATACTTTCTCATCAGTGCGCTATCATCGCTTGTTGCAACGATGATGACAGTATCGTCAAGTTTACCACCAAGATTTTTTTGTATAAACTCAGGAATTTCTCTACCACGCTCGCCGATTAAAGCTATGACTTTAATGGGAGCTTTGGAATTTTTTACTATCATACCCATAAGAGTTGATTTACCAACCCCACTTCCTGCAAAAATTCCAAGCTTTTGTCCCACTCCACAAGTTAAAAGTGCGTCTATTGTTTTAACACCTACTGGAAAAACTTCTTCTATTAAACCTCGTTTCATCGCATCAATAGGTGCTCGCATAATGGGCATAAATTTGCTAGCTTCAATAGGCCCTTTGCCATCTTTTGGACGCATGAAAGGATCAACTACTCTTCCTAAAAGTTCATCGCTTACGCCTATTTGCATCCCCGCATCATTAATGAACGCACGATCTCCTATTTTAAAACCCTCAACAAAACCAAAGGGACTTAAATAGCTTAAATTCTCATCCACTTCTACCACCATAGCCATAGCTTCTTTGCTCTCATCTTCACTAGAAACTATTTTAATGATATCGCCTATGCTAGTTTTTAAACCATTTATTTCTATACTAGTGCTTGAAATTTTTGTGATTTGTCCAAAAACACTGGCAAGATTTTGTGAGGTAATTTTACTACGAAGTTTTTCTAAGCCCATTAAAATCTAACCTGTTTTGCTGAGTTAATTAAGGTAAAAAATTCTTTTCTTGTTTTTTCACTTTTTAAAAAACTACCTCTTAAGGCCGAAGTGCTAGTAGTAGAGTTTGCTTTTTGCACCCCACGCATTTCAACACACATATGTCTTGCTTCAATAACCACCCCAACACCTTTTGCACCTACATATTCCATTAAAGCTTCTGCGATTTGCTCTGTGAGTTGCTCTTGAATTTGCAAGCGTCTTGCAAAAACTTCTACAAGACGAGGAATTTTACTAAGCCCTACGACTTTTTTATCTGGTATATATGCAACATGCACACGTCCAAAAAATGGCAAAAGATGATGCTCGCAAAGACTATAAAATTCTATATCTCTTACTAAAACCATCTCATTATTTGAGCTTTCAAATAATGCATCATTAAGTATTTGTTTTGGATCTTGTTTATAACCGCTATTTAAAAATTCAAATGCTTTAAATACTCTAGCGGGAGTTTTTAAAAGGCCTTCTCTTTGTGGATCTTCTCCAATAATTTCTAACATATTTTTTATAGATTGTTCAAATTTTTTTTGCATTTTTTCTCCATTAAAAATTAAAATTTTAACATATTTTTATTTTTATATAAAGTGATAAGGAAAATTTTGGTATATTATTAAAAAATTTATTTAAAAAGGGAAAATATTATGGAAGTTACAGCAAAATTAATTGATTTTGCAAATGCAAATGCTACTGTGAAAATTGCTCAAGGAGCTATTAAAGCAGAAGTTGAAAAATTAGCTAAAAAAGCGTCTAAAACTATGAAAATGGATGGTTTTAGAACAGGAAAAGTTCCTGTTGCTGCTATACTTAAAAGATACGAAAAAGAGCTTACAAGAGATGCGGAGCAAGATCTTTTAAGAAATGCTGTAGATGGTGCTTTAAAAGAAGTTAAAAAAGAAGCTAAAGATTTAGTGGGTGAGCCGTATTTTGAAAAATTTGATAGAAAAGATGGTAATATTGAAGCTCAAATGGTGTTATCTTTTAAACCAGAAGTAAAATTAGATGGATATGAAGAACTAATTCCAACTTATAATACACCAAAAGTAACTCAAAAAGAAATTGATACAAAAAAAGAAGAATTGTTAAAAAGATTTGCAACTCCTGAAGCAATTAAAGAGGCAAGAGCTTTAAAAGAAGGTGATTTTGCTAAATTTGATTTTGAAGGCTTTGTTGATGGTAAAGCTTTTGATGGTGGAAAAGCTCAAAATTATGTTTTAGAAATTGGTTCAAAGCAGTTTATACCTGGATTTGAAGAAGGTATGGTTGGCTTAAAAGCAGGTGAAGAAAAAGATATTAATGTGACTTTTCCAAAAGAGTATGGTGCAGTGCATTTAGCAGGAAAAGATGCAGTTTTTAAAGTAAAAATTCATGAAATTCAAGAACTTAAAATGCCTGAATTAAATGAAGAACTTTTAAAAAGCTTACTTCCTGAAGAAAAAGAACCAAGTGTTGAAAAATTAGATGCAAAATTAAAAGAGCAACTAAAAAATGAAAAAATCTTTAAACTTATCAATGATGAACTTAAAAATCAATTTGCAGAAGCTTTGGTAGCTAAGTTTGACTTTGTTTTACCAAAAAATATAGTAGAGCAAGAAACAGATATGCAATTTAGAAGCTCTTTGAGAAATTTAAATGAAGAAGAATTAAAAGAATTTAAAGATGAGGCTAAATACAAAGAAAAAAGAGAAAGCTTTAAAGAAGATGCGCAAAAAAGCGTAAAATTAACTTTCATTATAGACGAGCTAGCAAAACTTAGAAATGTTACAGTAAGCGATCAGGAATTAATCCAAGCGATTTATTTTGAAGCTTATAGATATGGCTTTAACCCGCAAGAACATTTAGATAATTATAAAAAGCAAGGCGCATTGCCTGCCATTAAAATGTCTTTAATCGAAGAAAAACTTTTTGCTGATATTTTCAAAAAAAATGACAAAAAGAAAACTGAAAAAGAAAGTGAAAAATAATGAGTTCATACATACCTTATGTGGTTGAAAAAACAAGCAGAGGCGAAAGAAGTTATGATATTTATTCAAGACTTTTAAAAGATAGAATTATCATGCTAAGTGGCGAGATTAATGATGATCTTGCTGCTTCTATTGTAGCTCAACTTTTGTTTTTAGAAGCTGAAGATCCTCAAAAAGATATTTATCTTTATATTAATTCACCAGGTGGAGTTGTAACAAGCGGATTTAGTATTTATGATACAATGAATTATATTAAAGCTGATGTAAGTACTATTTGTATTGGTCAAGCTGCTTCTATGGGCGCATTTTTGCTTAGTTGTGGCACTCCAGGAAAAAGATTTGCTTTGCCAAATTCAAGAATTATGATCCACCAACCACTAGGTGGTGCAAGAGGTCAAGCAACCGATATAGAAATTCAAGCAAAAGAAATTCTAAGATTAAAAGTAATTTTAAATGATATTTTAGCTAAAAATACTAAGCAAAAACTTTCTAAAATAGAAAAAGATACAGATAGAGATTTTTTTATGAGTGCTACAGAAGCTAAAGAATATGGCTTAATCGATAAGGTTTTGGAAAAAAGTTTTAAATAAGGAAAAACATAGCAATGTTAGATGATGATTTATTTGCTGATTTAAATTTAAGTAGTGATCCAACTCCAGCCAAAGAAGCCCCAAAAATTCAAAAAATTAGTGGAGGTGAATTTGAAAAATTTGCAAAGTCTATTTTGACTGAGCTAGTAAAAGATAATATTCCTCCAACACCAACTAATTATGGGGTTTATTTTCAAAAAATGCTTGAAGAGCGTCCGGCAGTTTTTAAGAAAAAAGTTAGTGAGATTATGGAATTTGAGCACAATGATGATGGCGTTAAGCGTGCAAATATAGAGCAAGAAATCAAGAAAAGCTTTAACTCTACTTCAGCATTATTACAATACATTGCTATGATTTATAGACACCTTGAAACGGTTAAGGATATGCTAAGAAGACGCAACTCAGAGCTTGCAATTAGCACAGGTAATTTGGCAGTTTCTAATGTAATCCATGCTCTTGAAGCAGATCTTTCAAGATTTTCAAGTATTTTAGATAAATATTCAGATGAGATTAAAGAGAATTTTGATGAAGTTAGGCAGACTTATAAGCATATAGAAGAACAAAGTGATTTTGATTCCAAATTTGGAGTTTATAATAAAAAATACTTTTTAGAAAATTTAGAAAAAAGCATCGAGAGTAATGCAAAATATAATTATCATACTTCCTTAATATTTTTTAGAGTAAAAGAAGAAATTCTAGAGCAAACTTATACTCAAAAAGAAAAAAATGCTTTCTTGAAAGGTGTGTGTAGAATTTTTAGTAAAAATGTTTCTTCAAGTGATATAGTAGCACATTGTGGAAATAATATTTTTGCTATGATGATTTCTCATACAAATTTAGAAAAAGTACAAGAAATATGTAATAAAATTTTAGAATCTTTAGAAAATTCAAATTTTTTCTTAGCAGATAAAGAAATAGAAGTAGATGTTGAAGTTGCTATAAGCGCTGTTAATCAAAATAGTAAAAGTGAAGAATTAATAGAAAAGTGTATTGAAGCTCTAAAAAATTCAGGTAAAAATTTAGAACCTTTTGTAATAGTGGAAAAAGAAAAATGATAAGAAAAATAATTACCTATCCTAACCCAAGATTATTTTTAGAATCAAAAAAAGTAGAAAATTTTGATAAAAACTTACACATGCTTTTAGATGATATGTATGAAACAATGATGGCTAATAAGGGCGTAGGTTTAGCTGCTATTCAAGTTGATGTGCCAATTAGAGCTTTGCTTGTAGATATTGGTGATGAAGAAGGTGAACAAAAAGAAGACAAGCAGACTCTTTTAGAAATTATCAATCCCATCATAATGCCTTTGGATGATGATAAAATTTCTTGTAATGAGGGTTGTTTAAGTATACCAGGTTTTTATGAAGATGTAATGCGTTATAAAAATATACAACTTGATTATCAAGATAGATTTGGTAACCCGCAAAGTTTGCAAGCACATGATTTTTTAGCAGTGGCTATTCAACATGAAGTTGATCATCTTAATGGACATTTATTTATAGAAAAACTTTCTTTTTTAAAGCGCCAAAAGTTTGATAAAGACTTTAAGAAAAAATCTAAAAAAAACAAATGAAAAAACTAAAATGTGCAAGTTTTTCTACAGAACTTGATATTATCGATGTAGAATCAACTTTCACAAGAGGTTTGCCGGGTTTTAGTATAGTAGGTCTTGCAAATTCTACTATTAAAGAAAGCACTGAAAGAGTTAAGGCAACTTTACTAAGTCAAAATTTTAGCTTTCCAGCACAAAAAATCACTATCAATTTAAGCCCTTCAGATATTCCTAAAAATGGCTCTCATTTTGATTTAGCTATTGCGATTTTGATTTTATTTCAAAAAGAAAATTTAGATGATTTTTTTGTTTTTGGAGAACTTGGATTAGATGGAAGTATTAAAAGTACTGCTAGCTTGTTTTCCATTTTGCTTTTTTTAAGTGCAAAAATACAAAATGCCAAAGTAGTGGTACCAAAAGCTATAGCACAAAAAGCTTCAATGATACCTAATTTAACAATTTATTCTTTAGAAAATTTGACTGAAGCTATGGATTTTTTTAAAGAAAAAAATTATGAGAATTATCATATAAATAACGCACACCCTTTATTTGAAAATGCTATAGAACTTAATAGTCAAAAATATATTAAAAATATTATTTACCCTTATGATTTTAAAGAGGTTAAGGGTCAAGAAAATGCTAAATTTGCTTGTATAATAGCAGCTTTAGGTATGCATAATATTTTGTTTGAAGGTAGTCCAGGTAGCGGTAAAAGTATGTGTGCTAAAAGACTTCCTTTTATCATGCCACCACAAAGTTTAAAAGAAATTTTAGCCCAAAATGCTTATAAGTCATTAAATTCTTTAGATGATGATTTTAGTGCTAGCAGGGTTTTTAGAAGTCCTCACCATACAAGTACAAGAGCAAGTATTTTTGGCGGAGGTGCTAAAAGTGCTAAAATAGGTGAGCTTGCCTTGGCAAATGGTGGTGTTTTATTTTTTGATGAATTTCCTCATTTTTCAAAGCAAATTATAGAAAGTTTGAGAGAGCCATTAGAGGATTTTAAAATTCTTATTTCAAGGGTTAATACCAAAGTAATTTATGAAACCAAATTTTTATTTGCCTGTGCGCAAAATCCTTGTCCTTGTGGTAATTTGTTTTCTAAAAGTCTTGCTTGTCGGTGTCAAGAAATGGAAATTAAAAAATACAAAAATAAAATTTCATCTCCTATTTTAGATAGAATTGATCTTTATGTGGCTATGGATGAGATTTCACATGAAGATAAAACAAGCTTGACTTCTAAGCAAATGAGTGAAATGGTTTTTAAAGGATTTTTATTTCAAAAACAAAGAAAACAAGAAGAATTTAATGCTAAATTAAACGATGAGCAGATGAAGCAATATTGTATTTTAGATTCTACTGCTAATGAAATTCTACAAAAGGCTATAAGCTCATATAATCTTTCCCAAAGAGGTATCAATAAAACCATAAAAGTAGCAAGAACCATTGCAGATTTAGAGCAAAGTGAGCTGATTTTAAAAACTCATATTTTAAAAGCACTAAGTTTTAGAATGAGAACTACATAGGAGAGAAAATGGAAAATAAAAGCGTAGCAATATTTATTGATGCAGAAAATATTCCTTCAAAATATGCAAAATCTATTTTTGATATTGCTTCTGATTACGGAGAAATCGTTGTAAAGCGTATTTATGGAGATTGGACGCAAAAAAACATCCAAAATTGGAAAGAACAAATTGCTCAATATTCTATCATTGCTATGCAACAATTTAACTTCATAGCTAATAAAAACTCAAGTGATATGTACTTAATCACTGAGATTATGACTTTTTTTTATGAAAAAGATATTGATATTTTTGTCATTGTTTCAAGCGATAGTGATTATACTAGTTTAATTCAAAGACTTAAAGAAGGTAAAAAACAAGTTATAGGTATGGGTTTAAAACAAGCTGTAAAATCTTATGTAAATTCATTTAGTGAATTTTTTTACTTAGATCAAGATGAGTCTAAAGAAGAGGTGTTGAGCACTAAAGAATATATCAAAGATTTGATTAATATCACAGAAGCTTTGATAGAAGAAAAAGGTCGTGCTGAATATGCTCAAATTCGTACTAATATGAATAGAAAACACGCAAATTTTATCCCGCAAAATTTTGGTTTTAAAAATTTTAGAGCTTTGGTAAAAAAGTTTTTACCACAAATGAAACAATTTAAAGAAGGCAATGAAAAAAATATTTATTTTCTTATTGAAAAAACAAAGGCCTAATAAAAATGGAAAATATTTTAATAGCTTTTTTGGCTGTTATAATTTTAGCTTTTGTATGGATGGTATTTAAAATCCAAAAAGAAAAAGCAAGATTAGAATTTTTAAGCCAAAGTAACGTGACTTTGCAAAATCAACTTTCTAATTTAGAGCTTGAAAAAACTACACTCATAGAAAAAAATTCCAAACTCTTAGATGAAAAAATATTATATTTATCTAAAAATGAAGCTTTAGAGGCAAAATTAATGCAAAAAGAGCAAACTCAACAAGAGCTTTTAAATATACATTTAAAAGAGCGTGCAAGTTTAAAAGAAGAATACGCTCAGACTTTGATGAAATTGGAAGAAAAATATAAGCAAAGCTTGTTAGAGTTAAAACAAGAGCTAGAGCAAAATTTACAAAAACAAAATGCTAGTATTTTAAATCAAAACAAACTTATGCTCAATGAAGATACAAAAAAAATCCTAGAAGAAATTTTTATACCTGTAAAAAAAAGTGTTAAAGAATATAGTGAAAAGCTTAGTCAAAATGAAATAAGTATAAAAACACAAATTGATCATATGTTTAAATTTAGTCAAAATATGGGAGATAATGCAGATAAGCTAGCCAAAATTTTAAAAGGAGATAAAAAAATTCGTGGTAATTTTGCAGAATTGCAGCTAAAGTCAGTTTTAGAAAATAGTGGTTTGATAGAAGGGGTGCAGTATAAATTGCAAGAGAGATTTCAAGATGAGGGTAAAACCTATATTCCTGATGCTGTAGTATTTCTAGATAAACACAAAAGTATAGTTATAGATGCAAAATTTTCACTACCAAATGATTTTAATTTCGAAGATGTTGATAAAAATACTTGTCTTGATTTAGCTTATAATTTAAAATCAAGAATTGATGAGTTAGCTAAAAAACCTTATATACAGTATGATAAACATACGTATGAGTTTGTTTTACTTTTTATACCTTATCAAAATATTTTAGATTTGATTTTAAATGTAAATCTTGAAATTTATCAATATGCTTATAAAAAAAAGGTTTATTTAACTACTCCAAATACTCTTTTTATGGCATTAAACACTATAAATATTTCATGGAACAATATCCAAAGTAATGAGAATATTTTAAAAGCCTTTGATGAGCTTGGTAAATTTCATGATAAATTTGCAGGAGTTTTAGATGATTTTGAAAAAATCAAAGAAAACATCAAAAGATTAAACTTAAATGTAGATAATATGCAAACAAAGCTTACTCATGGAAGCGGAAATATCACTTCAAGAGTGATCAAACTTAAAGAACTAGGTGCAAAGACTCAAAAAATTATAAAACACGAGATGAATGATGAAAGTAATATTTAAAGATAATATTTCTTATGAAAAACAACTAATTGAAAAAGGTCTAGATGAATTTTTGATGATGGAAAATGCAGGCATAGAGCTTGCAAATTTTATCAAGAAAAAAAGTAAAAAAATAAAAAATGCCAAAATTTTATTTTTACTTGGTACCGGAGGGAATGGAGCTGATGGACTTGTAGCTATTAGACATTTAAAAAAAGCTTTTGCTTATGTTATATCATATAAAAAAAGTGCAATGTTCATCAAGCAAGAGCAAATTTTAAAAAATATAGGTTTTAAATTTTTAAAAAAAGAACCTAAATTTAAAGACTTTGACATCATAGTTGATTGTGTTTTTGGAAGTGGTTTAAATAAAGCTTTAGATGAAAACCTACAAAGAATTTTTAAAAAAGTTTCTAAGAGTAAGGCGTTAAAAATAGCTTGCGATGTTCCTAGTGGACTTGGGCAAGAAGTAAGTTTTAAAGCTGATTATACACTTTGTATGGGGGTTATTAAAGAGATTTTATTAGAAGATTTTGCAAAAGAATTTATAGGTAAAATTAAAATTGCAAATTTGGGGTTAAAACCCTATATACAAAATACTTCGAGTTTTTTACTAGAAAAAAAAGATTTAAAACTCATTACAAAAAAAGCTAACTCAAATAAAGGTGATTTTGGTCATGTTTATGTTTTTGCAAACAAAAGCGCAGGAACTTTAGCAGGACTTGGTGCTTTAGAATTTGGAGCAGGGCTTGTGTCTTTAGTAGCCAAAGAAAGCTTTTCGCCTTTAATTATGTTAAAAGATGATATCGAAGGTAAAGTAAGTGCAGCCGCTATAGGTATGGGGCTTGATGATTTAAGTATTTTAAAAGATGAAAGATTAAAAAATATTCCTTTAATCTTGGATGCAAATTGCTTTCGAAGTACTAATTTATTTTCTTATCTTGATAGAGAAGATGTTGTTTTAACTCCTCATCCTAAAGAATTTTCTATGCTTTTAAAACTTTGCTTTGATGAGGATATAAGCGTAGAAGAAATTCAAAGTAAACGCTTTTTTTATGTAAGAAGATTTAGTTCTAAGTTTAAATGTGTTTTAGTGTTAAAAGGGGCCAATCCCATCATCACTCAAAAAGAAAAACTTTTTGTAGTAAATTGTGGCAATGAAGCTTTGGCAAAAGGTGGAAGTGGAGATGTATTAAGTGGTATGATAGCAGCTTTGCTTGGAGCTAAATTTAATGCTTTAGAAGCTGCAAAAAATGCGGTATTAGCCCATGCTTTAGTGGCTAAAAATTATAAGAAAAATAAAATTAGCTTTGATGCTTTAAAGTTAATAAAGGGGTTGAAATGCTTGTAAAATTAGCAGTTTTGTTTAGTGGCAATGGAAGCAATTTGGAAAATATTTTAGAAAAACTACATAAAAAAACTTTTGGTAAAAATACTTTTGAAGTGGTTTTGTGTGTGTGCAACAAAAAAGAAGCTTATGGTATACAAAGAGCCTTAAAATATGGCCTTAATACAAAAATTATAGAGCATGAAAAATTTGTCTCAAGGGAAGAATTTGATGCTAAATTGGTAAAAGTCATCAAAGAAAGTCAGGCAGATTTAACTATTTTAGCAGGATTTATGCGAATTTTAAGTCCTATTTTTACTCAAAATGTAAAAGCTATTAATCTTCATCCTTCTTTACTTCCTTTATTTAAAGGGGCTCATGCTATCAAAGAAAGCTATGAAAGTGATATGAAAGTAGCAGGCATTAGTGTGCATTGGGTTAATGAAGAGCTTGATGGTGGTAAAATCATTGCTCAAAAGGCCTTTGAAAAAGCTAATTTAAGTTTTGAAGAGTTTGAGAATAAGATTCATAAATTTGAACATGAGCTTTTACCTGCAGCTATTGTTGAAATTTTTGAAAACGATTAATTTTTCATCACTATAATTACGCTTTTCATTGAAGGAATTTAAATGTTTGAATGGATTTTTAGTGTAGATGCTTGGGTGGTATTGCTTACCCTTACAGCTTTAGAGATTGTGCTAGGGATTGATAATATCATTTTCTTAGCGATTTTAGTTTCTAAGTTACCACCAGAACATAGAGATAAAGGTAGAATTTTAGGTCTTGCTTTTGCAATGATTACTAGAATTTTATTATTATTATCTTTATTTTGGGTGATGAAGCTTGTCGCGCCTTTATTTAGTATACTTGGTAATGAAATTTCAGGTAGAGATTTGGTGCTTTTGCTTGGAGGGTTATTTTTGATAGTTAAGTCTATTAAGGAAATCAAAGAAAGTATAATGCATCAAGAAGAAAGTCAAAGCAATATAAAAATTAGCAATAAACTTTGGGTTGTAGTAGCTGAAATAGCAGTGATAGATATAGTATTTTCTCTTGATAGTGTTATTACTGCTGTAGGTATTGCTCAAGATATAGAGATTATGATTATTGCTGTTATAGTAGCGGTATTAGTAATGCTTTTTGCCTCTAAACCAATTGCAGATTTTGTAGAAAAATATCCAAGTATTAAAATTTTAGCTCTGGCATTTTTAGTGATGATAGGCTTTGTTTTAGTGTGTGAAAGTTTTGATATTCATATAGATAAAGCATATATTTACACGGCTATGGCTTTTTCTTTAGTAGTTGAAATTTTAAACATCGTTTCACAAAAAAAGCAAACAGATAATTCTTAAAATATTTAGCATTTTTTATGCTAAATATTTTTTATCTTGACTTTTAATATTTTTTTATGTAAAATAGTGCTTTGTTTTTGTACATCGGGGTGTAGCGCAGTCTGGTTAGCGCACTTGGTTTGGGACCAAGGGGCCGAAGGTTCGAATCCTTTCACCCCGACCATTTTTACAAATGGTGAGTGTAGCTCAGTCGGTTAGAGCATCAGATTGTGGTCCTGAGGGTCGTGGGTTCGATTCCCATCACTCACCCCATCAGCGCTCGTAGCTCAACTGGATAGAGCAACAGACTTCGGATCTGTAGGTTATGGGTTCGATTCCTATCGGGCGCACCATAGCCCATTGTAACTTTATTTATGCGCTCATAGCTCAGCTGGATAGAGCAACGGCCTTCTAAGCCGTAGGTCAGAGGTTCGAATCCTCTTGAGCGTACCACTTTTGCGGATGTGGTGAAATTGGCAGACACGCCAGACTTAGGATCTGGTGCAGCAATGCGTGAAGGTTCAAGTCCTTTCATCCGCACCACCAATTTAGATTTTGCCATCTAAATACTTGAAAAGCAAACCAAATCATCTTTGATTTAATATAATTAAGATAATATATTAAAATATTAAGATTGGGATGATATAGTGATTAATATGTATTATCAAGTTAAAATTATCGAAAATTTTTGCAAAGATAAATTTAAAAAAGATATAGGAACAAAAGATTTTTTTCATATCTTTTTGGCTCAAAATTTAGAAATTTATACCAATATTGAAGATCAAAAGTATGTCAAAGGCACAATACTAATATACAAAATTTTTGATATATGTATTATATGTATAAAAAATGGAGTTTCAGTAAGCCAAGAGTATTGTCAATTTAAAAAAGGTGTGATAGACCATGTGGTTGTATATACCGATGAAAATATAAATGATAGTAAAATATCACAACTATTAAGAGGTAGCTCTACACTAAAAATAGATAAATCAAATTGTTATGATAATCCAGATATTAAAGTTGTGTTTTCAGAAAAAGGCTTTTTGTTTCAGGCTAAATTTAGTAACTGTGAAAGTAAATTTAACGATACAATGACTATGTTTGTACTTTCTTTGGCCTATCGTGAGAAAATGGAGTATTATTTGAATTTAACTTCAAGTATTATAGAAAAAGAAAATTATCATGATGTTATTGACATTAAAAAGGATTTTTATACCTTTAATCTGAAATATTTTTTTAGTAACCCAGTCCATTATAATTATCAACAAAAACATTCGATATGGAAAATTATATTTAAGTATTATGATATTTTAGAGCAACACCAAGAACTTAAAGTCCAGATAGAAAATCTTGTTGATATTTTACACATTGAACAAAATCAAGAAGAAAATAAAAAGGGAAAAATAAAAGAAGATAAAAGAAAAAAAATCGAGATGGTTTTTTTAATTATTGGTGGTTTTGTTACTTTAGCTTCACTAGTTAGTGCATATAAAGATGCTATGGAGTTATTTGGATAAAACAAATATTATTTTATGTTTTACTTGCTAAAAAATAGGTGTATTGTTTTAAAGTTTAAAATGCTTTGTTAGCTAAATATCTACAAAACTATATTTAATATCTTAAGGTGTATTCATCCCCCCCCCCGCTTTTTTAAATCATTTTTATAATATTAAGATTAAATATGCTATTTATATTAATTACAATTATTTCTTTTCATACTTAATAAAACTTTAAGCTTTTATTGCTATAATTTCATTTCCTTTTCAAATAAAAGGGAAATAAAAAGCTAAGATTTTTTGTCTTAATTTTTTAGTATTTGTTCTTTAAATTATTAATATTGTTAATCAAATCTTATAGTCAATCTTTGAAATCTAAATAAGTGATCGATTGAGCCAGAAAGATTTATTTTTAAATCTTAACAATCAACTTTTTCTTTGAAGAAAAAGATTAAACTTATCCAAATTATTTTTTATGGAGAGTTTGATCCTGGCTCAGAGTGAACGCTGGCGGCGTGCCTAATACATGCAAGTCGAACGATGAAGCAACTAGCTTGCTAGTTGTGGATTAGTGGCGCACGGGTGAGTAAGGTATAGTTAATCTGCCCTACACAAGAGGACAACAGTTGGAAACGACTGCTAATACTCTATACTCCTGCTTAACACAAGTTAAGTAGGGAAAGTTTTTCGGTGTAGGATGAGACTATATAGTATCAGCTAGTTGGTGAGGTAATGGCTCACCAAGGCTATGACGCTTAACTGGTCTGAGAGGATGATCAGTCACACTGGAACTGAGACACGGTCCAGACTCCTACGGGAGGCAGCAGTAGGGAATATTGCGCAATGGGGGAAACCCTGACGCAGCAACGCCGCGTGGAGGATGACACTTTTCGGAGCGTAAACTCCTTTTCTTAGGGAAGAATTCTGACGGTACCTAAGGAATAAGCACCGGCTAACTCCGTGCCAGCAGCCGCGGTAATACGGAGGGTGCAAGCGTTACTCGGAATCACTGGGCGTAAAGGGCGCGTAGGCGGATTATCAAGTCTCTTGTGAAATCCAACGGCTTAACCGTTGAACTGCTTGGGAAACTGGTAGTCTAGAGTGGGGGAGAGGCAGATGGAATTGGTGGTGTAGGGGTAAAATCCGTAGATATCACCAAGAATACCCATTGCGAAGGCGATCTGCTGGAACTTAACTGACGCTAAGGCGCGAAAGCGTGGGGAGCAAACAGGATTAGATACCCTGGTAGTCCACGCCCTAAACGATGTACACTAGTTGTTGGGGTGCTAGTCATCTCAGTAATGCAGCTAACGCATTAAGTGTACCGCCTGGGGAGTACGGTCGCAAGATTAAAACTCAAAGGAATAGACGGGGACCCGCACAAGCGGTGGAGCATGTGGTTTAATTCGAAGATACGCGAAGAACCTTACCTGGGCTTGATATCCTAAGAACCTTATAGAGATATGAGGGTGCTAGCTTGCTAGAACTTAGAGACAGGTGCTGCACGGCTGTCGTCAGCTCGTGTCGTGAGATGTTGGGTTAAGTCCCGCAACGAGCGCAACCCACGTATTTAGTTGCTAACGGTTCGGCCGAGCACTCTAAATAGACTGCCTTCGTAAGGAGGAGGAAGGTGTGGACGACGTCAAGTCATCATGGCCCTTATGCCCAGGGCGACACACGTGCTACAATGGCATATACAATGAGACGCAATACCGCGAGGTGGAGCAAATCTATAAAATATGTCCCAGTTCGGATTGTTCTCTGCAACTCGAGAGCATGAAGCCGGAATCGCTAGTAATCGTAGATCAGCCATGCTACGGTGAATACGTTCCCGGGTCTTGTACTCACCGCCCGTCACACCATGGGAGTTGATTTCACTCGAAGCCGGAATACTAAACTAGTTACCGTCCACAGTGGAATCAGCGACTGGGGTGAAGTCGTAACAAGGTAACCGTAGGAGAACCTGCGGTTGGATCACCTCCTTTCTAGAGTACAAACTGATAAGTCTCACAACTATCAGTTCATATATAGACTCAATCATCCTTGTTTAGATTTCAAAGATTGATGAAAAGCTAATTTTGGGGAATTAGCTCAGCTGGGAGAGCGCCTGCTTTGCACGCAGGAGGTCAGCGGTTCGATCCCGCTATTCTCCACCATTTATTAAGGGCCTATAGCTCAGCTGGTTAGAGTGCACCCCTGATAAGGGTGAGGTCACAAGTTCAAGTCTTGTTAGGCCCACCATAAAAAAGGTTTGTTTATCAATTCCAAATTAAAGTTTTAAAACTTAAAGTAAGTATATAAATAATAAAAATAATTAAAGTATTTTCTTTATTGATTTATTTTTAAATTATTTAAACTCTTTATATATACTTCCTTTAGGTTTTAAAGCCTAAGCTAAATAAATAATAGAATATATTTATATATTAGATTAGTTATTTAATGTTATTTGAATTATCATTGTTAAGAGTCACAAGCAAGTTTTAATAAAAACAATTTTACAGGACTTGTTAAAGGATAAAACCTAACTATCTTTTCTTTAGCTTTTAGTTAAAGACAAGTTTTAAACTCACAGCTTAGTTAGACTAATATTTTAGTTTTATTAAGTGTTTAAATGCTTTCCGTCTTAAGATAGTAAAGTCTTATCATAAAAACTTTAACAAGGAAGTGATGCGTTTTAGAATGAATTAAAAGGTAAGCTATTAAGAGCGAATGGTGGATGCCTTGGCTGGTAAAGGCGATGAAGGACGTACTAGACTGCGATAAGCTACGGGGAGCTGTCAAGAAGCTTTGATCCGTAGATTTCCGAATGGGGCAACCCAGTATATAGAAATATATACTACCATAATGGAGCGAACGTAGGGAATTGAAACATCTTAGTACCTACAGGAAAAGAAATCAATAGAGATTGCGTCAGTAGCGGCGAGCGAAAGCGCAAGAGGGCAAACCCAGTGCTTGCACTGGGGGTTGTAGGACTGCAATGTGCAATAGGTGAGGTTAGTAGAACACTCTGGAAAGTGTAGCCATAGAGGGTGATAGTCCCGTATACGAAAACCAAACCTTAGCTAGCAGTATCCTGAGTAGGGCGGGACACGAGGAATCCTGTCTGAAGCTGGGTCGACCACGATCCAACCCTAAATACTACTACCAGACCGATAGTGCACAAGTACCGTGAGGGAAAGGTGAAAAGAACTGAGGTGATCAGAGTGAAATAGAACCTGAAACCATTTGCTTACAATCATTCAGAGCACTATGTAGCAATACAGTGTGATGGACTGCCTTTTGCATAATGAGCCTGCGAGTTGTGGTGTCTGGCAAGGTTAAGCACACGCGAAGCCGTAGCGAAAGCGAGTCTGAATAGGGCGCTTAAGTCAGATGCTGCAGACCCGAAACGAAGTGATCTATCCATGAGCAAGTTGAAGCTAGTGTAAGAACTAGTGGAGGACTGAACCGATAGGCGTTGAAAAGCCCCCGGATGACTTGTGGATAGGGGTGAAAGGCCAATCAAACTTCGTGATAGCTGGTTCTCTCCGAAATATATTTAGGTATAGCGTTGTGTCGTAGTATAAGGGGGTAGAGCACTGAATGGGCTAGGGCATACACCAATGTACCAAACCCTATCAAACTCCGAATACCTTATATGTAATCACAGCAGTCAGGCGGCGAGTGATAAAATCCGTCGTCAAGAGGGAAACAACCCAGACTACCAGCTAAGGTCCCTAAATCTTACTTAAGTGGAAAACGATGTGAAGTTACTTAAACAACCAGGAGGTTGGCTTAGAAGCAGCCATCCTTTAAAGAAAGCGTAATAGCTCACTGGTCTAGTGATTTTGCGCGGAAAATATAACGGGGCTAAAGTAAGTACCGAAGCTGTAGACTTGATTTTATCAAGTGGTAGGAGAGCGTTCTATTTGCGTCGAAGGTATACCGGTAAGGAGTGCTGGAGCGAATAGAAGTGAGCATGCAGGCATGAGTAGCGATAATTAATGTGAGAATCATTAACGCCGTAAACCCAAGGTTTCCTACGCGATGCTCGTCATCGTAGGGTTAGTCGGGTCCTAAGTCGAGTCCGAAAGGGGTAGACGATGGCAAATTGGTTAATATTCCAATACCAACATTAGTGTGCGATGGAAGGACGCTTAGGGCTAAGCAAGCTAGCGGATGGAAGTGCTAGTCTAAGGTCGTAGGAGGTTATATAGGCAAATCCGTATAACAATACTCCGAGAACTGAAAGGCTCTTCAAAGTCTTCGGACAGCGAGGAGAATTGCTGATGCCGTCGAGCCAAGAAAAGTTTCTAAGTTTAGCTAATGTTGCCCGTACCGTAAACCGACACAGGTGGGTGGGATGAGTATTCTAAGGCGCGTGGAAGAACTCTCTTTAAGGAACTCTGCAAAATAGCACCGTATCTTCGGTATAAGGTGTGGTTCGCTTCGTATTAGGATTTACTCCGAAAGCGAAGAAACTTACAACAAAGAGTCCCTCCCGACTGTTTACCAAAAACACAGCACTCTGCTAACTCGTAAGAGGATGTATAGGGTGTGACGCCTGCCCGGTGCTCGAAGGTTAATTGATGGGGTTAGCATTAGCGAAGCTCTTGATCGAAGCCCGAGTAAACGGCGGCCGTAACTATAACGGTCCTAAGGTAGCGAAATTCCTTGTCGGTTAAATACCGACCTGCATGAATGGCGTAACGAGATGGGAGCTGTCTCAAAGAGGGATCCAGTGAAATTGTAGTGGAGGTGAAAATTCCTCCTACCCGCGGCAAGACGGAAAGACCCCGTGGACCTTTACTACAGCTTGACACTGCTATTTGGATAAGAATGTGCAGGATAGGTGGGAGGCTTTGAGTATATGACGCCAGTTGTATATGAGCCGTTGTTGAGATACCACTCTTTCTTATTTGGGTAGCTAACCAGCTTGAGTTATCCTCAAGTGGGACAATGTCTGGTGGGTAGTTTGACTGGGGCGGTCGCCTCCCAAATAATAACGGAGGCTTACAAAGGTTGGCTCAGAACGGTTGGAAATCGTTCGTAGAGTATAAAGGTATAAGCCAGCTTAACTGCAAGACATACAAGTCAAGCAGAGACGAAAGTCGGTCTTAGTGATCCGGTGGTTCTGTGTGGAAGGGCCATCGCTCAAAGGATAAAAGGTACCCCGGGGATAACAGGCTGATCTCCCCCAAGAGCTCACATCGACGGGGAGGTTTGGCACCTCGATGTCGGCTCATCGCATCCTGGGGCTGGAGCAGGTCCCAAGGGTATGGCTGTTCGCCATTTAAAGCGGTACGCGAGCTGGGTTCAGAACGTCGTGAGACAGTTCGGTCCCTATCTGCCGTGGGCGTAAGAAGATTGAAGAGATTTGACCCTAGTACGAGAGGACCGGGTTGAACAAACCACTGGTGTAGCTGTTGTTCTGCCAAGAGCATCGCAGCGTAGCTAAGTTTGGAACGGATAAACGCTGAAAGCATCTAAGCGTGAAGCCAACTCTAAGATGAATCTTCTCTAAGCTCTCTAGAAGACTACTAGTTTGATAGGCTGGGTGTGTAATGGATGAAAGTCCTTTAGCTGACCAGTACTAATAGAGCGTTTGGCTTATCTTATTTAAGCATCACTTCCTTGTTAAGGTTTTTACTTGAAGCTTTGGATGTGTAACAATAACCTAAGTTTGATAGAAACTTATAGGTAGAGTTTATATTAGAACTTGCTCTTAACATTGTTTTTTAAGTATTCTTAAATTTTATGTATTTTAAAAGAGTATTTAAATAACAATGTCCGTGATTATACAGATGTGGAGACGCCTTGCTCCATCCCGAACCAAGAAGCTAAGCACATCGTGGGTGATGATACTACGCCTTACTGGCAGGGGGAAAGTAGCTCATTGCGGACTTGTTAATTCTTATTATTCTTACTTTATATATAATCCTATGTTTATTTTTATTGTTAATTTTTAAAATTACTTTATTTTTTAATTGGTTGAAAAGCTGTTTGCATGTAAAATTTTATAAAATTTAGAAAGTGATATATGGAAAAATTTGTTGAAATATTGCTTGAAGAAGATGCTAAATTTGAAAAAGATGTAGATAATGGTTTGAGTGATATAAATATACTTGAGGCTTTGAACGTTGAAATAAAAGAAAATTATCATTCTAAATTTATAGCTTATTTAATTAATATAAATAAGGATCATTATCAAAAAAAATTTGCAAAGGTATTTTTAGAAAAACTTGGCAAGAGTTTAGTAAATACGAAATTTGAAAATTTAAGCATAGAAGATATAAAAAGCGTAGAAACAGAAGCCTGCATAAAAGATAATAGAAGGATAGATATTTTAATAACATTAAGTGATAAAAGATATATTATAATAGAAAATAAAATTTATGCAAAAGATCAAAAAAATCAATTGAAAGATTATATTAATTTTGTAAGAAAAAATATCAAAAATATACAAGATTGCTATAAAAACATATTGACTATATATTTGCATCAAGATGAGTGCGCTAGTCCTAGTGATTATAGCTTGGGAAATTTTACAATAAAGACAAATTTGATTAAAGATAAAAATGAAAATAATGTTAGCTATTATTTGAAGATGGATTACATATGGATTAAGGAATGGATTGATGAGTGTATAAAAATATATGAAGAAAAATCAATCAAAGATCAAAAATTTATTCTTGATATACAAAACATTATTTTTACTCTAAATCAATACAAAAGTATTTTACAATGGTATATGACAGATGAGTATACTCAAAGAGATGATGTATTAGAATTTATTTTTCAAGACAATATAAAAATGCAAAATTTAAAAAATGTGATGATTTTATATAGATATAACAAAAACAAATCAGAGCTTAAAAATTTAAATGAAGAAAAATATAAAAAAGCTAAAGATATTATTCAGCATAAATGGACCAACATCTGCGAATATATAATAGAAGAATTTTTTGATAGTTTTGAACACAAGGAAATTAAAATAGGTGATATAGCTTTTATCGGCAATAAAATAGAAGAAAATCGTGTTAATCATGGTGTGTTTATATTTTATCCTATGGATTATAAGAATGAAAGCATATATCCATGTATATATATTTATTTTAAAAAAAAATACTATGATATTATTGGTTTGGCATTTGAAATTTCAAATGATGATGAAGAAGATATAGAAAATGAAAAATATAAAGAATGTTTAAAATTATTTAAAGATGTAAAAGAAGAAAATGTTAGAAAATATCAAAATCACTATTATTGTGATAAATTAATAAACAATGAAAAATTAGAAGGAGAATACGCTTTTATTTATTGGTTGATTGAAAATCAAAATTCTAAAAAGGACTTTATTCAAATTTTAAATGATTTTTTTATTAAAAAACCTATACAGCAAGCATATAAAGGTATTAATGATATATTAAATTCTTAAAAAAATTATAAAAAGTAAATTTTAGTAAAATACAAAATATTCTTTATAAAGGTTAAAAATGCACTTTACTTTGTTAAATGAAAAAGATTTTTTCAACCCCTACTACCGCAAAAAGCAAATCACACAAAATGAATTTGACACTTTTTGCAAAGCTTTAACGCAGTATATAAAAAGGCTTGAAAACTCACAAAGTGAAAATGAAGATTATCTTGTAGCAAATGCACTTAGTCCATTTTTAACCACGCTAAATTTCAAAACCCACATCAAAACCAAGCAAAAAGGCAAAAGCGAGATCGACTTAGCCATCGCCAAAGATGAGCTTAGTAAAGACTTAGAAGTTCTCATCGAAGCTAAAAAGCCCAACTCAAAAGAATTCATCACACACATAAAGCCAAATTCCAAAGCTTTACATGAAGCCATTTTGTATTATTTTAGAAACAGAGAGCATAGCTTTAGCTTGAAATTTATCATCATCACAGACTTTTATAAATTCTACATTTTCAAAGCTAGTGAGTTTGAAGAGCTTTTTTATAAAAACACAAGCTTTAAAAAGCTTTTTGAAGAATTTCAAAGCCCAAATTCACTTTTTAAAGGCAATAATGATGAATTTTACAAAGAAGCAAGCAAACTCATAGAAAATTCCAAAGAAAACTTAAAAGGCTTTTTCATTGATTTAGCCTTTTTAAAAGACAAGCGAAAATCAAATTTCAAAAACCTAGCAAGTATTTTTAAAACTTTCCACAAAGACTTTTTGCTAAATGAATTTAGCCCAAATGACGCAAACTCACTAAACAATGCATTTTATAAAGAGCTTTTATACATCTTAGGTTTAAGCGAGAGCAAACAGCTTTCTAAATTCATCATCACACAAAGCGAGCAAAGCAAACAAGCCCAAGGCACGCTTTATCATCTCATAGCGAGCAAACTTCCAGAGCATGATTTTGAAGAAGTGTTAAAATTCATCATACTTTGGCTAAATCGTATTTTATTTTTAAAGCTTATTGAGTCAAATTTAGTTAGATTTAACGATGATAAAACCCTTAAATTTCTAAACTATGAAAAAATTCCAAATTTTACCACCCTTTCGCACCTTTTCTTTGATATCTTAGCTAAAGAAAAACACACAAGAGCACAGAGTAAATTTAGCTATTTGCCTTATTTAAATTCATCGCTTTTTGAAAAGCAAGCCATAGAAAAAACCATACTAGAAATCGCCACTTTAGAAAATGATGCCTTACTAGAGTACCACCCGCACACACAACTAAAAGATGACAAAGGCAAAAGCAAAAAAGGTAAAGTAGGTTTGCTTGAATATTTGTTTGAGTTTTTAGACAGCTTTGACTTTGGATCTGATGAGCAAAGTGAAGAACTTATCAAGCAAAAAGAACTCATCAACTCAAGCGTTTTGGGAAATGTCTTTGAAAAGCTAAATGGTTATAAGGAAGGTAGTTTCTATACCCCAAGCTTTATCACTTCATATATATGTAAAGTAAGTATAGAAAAAGTCGTGCTTGATAGATTTAACTATACTTTTAAGCTAAATGCTACCAAACTAAGCGAGCTAAGAACCCAGTTGCGTCAAGAAAAAATCTCTCAAGAGCAAAAACTAGCCTTGCTAAATTCCATACGCATTTGCGATCCTGCGGTGGGAAGTGGGCATTTTTTAGTTTCAGCTTTAAATGCCATGCTTATGGTGCATTATGAGCTTGGTTTGTTTGAAGAGGACTTTTACCTAAGCGTGCAAAATGATGAAATTTTAGTGCAAAATCACAAAGGCCAGTTTTTAGAGTATAAACGCCCTGATTTTGACAAAGACAAAACCCACCTTTGCCAAAAAGAACTTTTTGAGCGTAAAAAAGACATCATAGAAAACAACCTTTTTGGAGTAGATATCAACCCAAATTCATGTGAGATCACTAAACTAAGACTTTGGATAGAGCTTTTAAAACACAGCTTTTATGAAAGCTTTGATGATGCAAACTATCATGATCTTAAAACCCTACCAAACATCGACATCAACATAAAATGCGGGAATTCTTTAATAAGTTATTTTGAAATTCACAAAAGCCTTTCTCACTACCCCAACATCAAAGAACGCATGGATAAATACAAACGCATAGTCAAAGACTACAAAGAAGGCTTTTACACCGACAAAACTCTCATCGCAAAAGAGATCAAAAACCTCAAAGAGTCTTTTAAAAATTTCTGCCTAAAAGACAAATTTGCCAAAGAGATCAAGCAACTTACCAACGGTGCTAATGAATACTCTAAAAAATACGGCGATTTTTTAGCACAAGATGAAAAAGATGAGAATTTTAGAGCATTTTTCTCTAAAAATATGTTTGAATTTGACTTTGATGAAAGTGCCGCTAAGAAAGAATTTAAAAAGCTTAAAAAGCTTTATGAGAGTATATTTGACTTAGAAAGTGCAAATCCTTTTGAATGGCGTTTTGAATTTAGCGAAGTGCTTGATGAGGGCGGGAGCTTTCAAGGGTTTGATCTCATCATCGGTAACCCACCTTACATAAAAGAAAATGATAATAAAGAAATTTTTGCAAATACTAAAAATTTAAGAACTTATCAAGGTAAAATGGATATTTGGTATCATTTTGTGGGGCGTGGTTTAGATGTACTAAAAGAAAATGGAATTTTATCTTTTATTGCCACAAACAATTGGACTACAAATTCGGGTGCTAAAAAATTACGTAATGTTATATTAGAAGAGTGTCAAATTTTAAATCTTGTCGATTTTTCTTCATTTATGGTTTTTGATTCTGCAAGCATACAAACTATGATAATGCAATTTCAAAAAACAAAACCACCTAAAAACTATGAATTTAATTTTGCAAAACTTACTACACAAAGTCCAAGTTATGAAGATGTTCTGGATATTTTAGAAAATACAAAGTCGCCTAATAATGAAATTTTAAATATAAATTTTAAGCCAAAGAATTTCATATACAAAACTTTGAATTTTATAAAAAATGATTATGAAGAGATATTTGAAAAAATCCAAAAATATGGAAAATTTTACCTTGATGATAAAGAAATAGCAAATGGGATACATCCGCATTATGATTTTGTAAATAATAGAATTAATAGTAATCATAATTTTGTTTTTAAAATAGGGCAAGGTATTTTTGGTCTGAGTGAAGAAGAAAAAGAGAAACTAAAATTAACAAAATTAGAAAATAATCTTGTAAAACCTTATTATGATACTCAAAATTTTATAAAATTCTTTTTTGAAAAAAATAATCATCGATGGATTATTTATACAAATTCATCTTTTAAAAATCCAAATTCTATGGATAATTATCCAAACTTAAAAAAACATTTAGATAAATTTAAAAAAGTTATTACTTCAGATAACAAACCTTATGGACTACATAGAGCTAGAGATGAAAAATTTTTTACAGGTAGTCCTAGAATAGTAGCTTTAAGAAAATGTGTAAATGAGCCTAAATTCAGTTATGTTGATTTTGATTGTTATGTTTCGGCGACTTTTTATGTTATAAAAACACAAAGAATTGATACAAAGTATCTAGTTGCTATTTTAAATTCAAAACTTATGATGTTTTGGTTAAAACATAAAGGAAAAATGCAAGGCAATAATTATCAAATAGATAAAGAGCCTTTGTTAAATATTCCTATAGTAGATATAAATTCTAAAAATGAAAAACTAGCAAGCGAGCTTATAAGCTTAGTCGATGAGATTTTAATTTTAAAAGAACAAGACAAAAAAGCAAACACCAAAACCCAAGAAGACAAAATAAACTCTATTGTTTATAAACTTTATAACCTAAACGAAGAAGAAATAAAAATCATTGAAGGCAAATAATGGAAGATTTTAATGAATTTGGTATTTTTGTAAAAAATGGTAAGCAAGATGTAAAAGATAATAAAATAATCATATTTGATGCTGAAATAGAAGAGATAAATTTTAAAAAATTGCAAGAAAAAGATATAAAAGAAATTTGTATACTTAGAAGTGAAATAAAATATCTTTACTTTTCTAACACAAATACTATAAAAATAGACTTTAGAAATTGTAATTTTAAAAATCAGATTATCGCTAGAGAATTATATTTTGAAAATGAAGTTATATTTCAGCAATGTATATTTGATGTTGTAGTAGATTTTTCTAAAACAAAATTTAAATGCAAGATTGATTTTTTAACATCTATATTTAAAGATGAAGTGAGATTTATAGAAACTCAATTTCAAGCAAATCAAAGCAATAATGAAGCAATAGAAAATAATTTTGGAGAAGTTATCTTTGAAAGGAGAATATCTTTTTCTAATGCCATATTTCAAGCAAGGGTTAATTTTGCACTCTCACAATTTAAAGACGAAGTAAGTTTTACAAAAACCAAATTTCAAGCAAATCAAAGCAATGATAAAATAATTGAAAATCATTTTTTAGGGGTCATTTTTACAGGAAAAGCAACTTTTGATAAAACCATATTTCAAGCAAGGGTTAATTTTGCACTCTCACAATTTAAAGACGAAGCAAGATTTATGCAAGTTAATTTTTTAGCACAAAGCAATTTCCAAGAAGTGTATTTTGAAAGTAAATGCTATTTTTATGAAGTTGAATTTAAAGGAAGAGTTAGTTTTTTTATTGCTAGATTTAGAGGTGAAGCAAGATTTATAAAAACTAAATTTTTAGCAGAAACTGATATAAAGGGTATAGAAGTAGAAAATAATTTTAAAGAAGCACATTTTGAAAGCGAATGTTATTTTTCTGAAGTTAAATTTAAAGGAAGAGTTAGTTTTTATATAGCCAAATTTAAAAATGATATAAAATTTATGCAAACTAAATTTTTAGCAAAAACTGATGTAAATAATACAGAAGTAGAAAATAACTTTATAGAAACACATTTTAAAAACAAATGTTATTTTTCTGAAGTTGAATTTAAAGGAAAGGTTAGTTTTGCTGTTTCAAGATTTAAGGGCGAAACATTATTTGCAAATATATTATCCATGAACAATATACTTGAATTTAATCAAGTAGAATTTAATAGAGTAAAATTTGTCAATACCGCTGAGCGACTAAACTCTTATTATTTCTTAAATTCCACTTTTAAAAGTATTGCAAATTTTGAAAATTTAAATATTAACGATTTGGTTTTTTATAATGTTGTGTTTGAAAATATTGTAACTTTTGATAAAGTTAATTTTAACAATAAACCAAATTTTGAAAACTGCACTTTTTCTAATCAATTTAATATAGAGCATAAATATATAGAATATAATTTTCAAGATTTACAAAATAGAACAAATAATATCACTGATAAATATAAAGCATTGCTTGATGCTAGAGATTTATTTAGAAAATTAAAAAGCAATCATATAGCCCATCATAATCTAATCGATGCTTCGGAACTAAGAGCTCAAGAGCTTTACACTAGAGAATTAGAACTAAAATATAAAGAAAATAAAAGCTTAAAAGAAAAAATCGAACAATGGCAACTTTTCTTTTACCGCGAACTTTGCGATCATCATACTAATATTTTACAAAGCTTAAATTCGCTTATTTTGGTGATAGGGGTTTTTGGGATATTGAGCTTTTTAACGATTATTGGTGTTAATCATTATTTTGAATATAAAATCAGCATAAATCATTTGTATTTTTCGTTAGAATTTTATGATAAACACATAAAATCTTTAATACAAAATCATTATCTATTTATACTTTTTACAAATTTGCTGATAATTTTTGCATATTTGTTTTTGGTTGTTTTGGCGTTGTGTTTTAAATTTATGAGAAAGATTTTTATAGTTTTATCTTATTCTGTTGTTATTTTTATTATGATAATTTCTCCAAAAATTCTCATACCTGCGATAGGAATTTTCACAGACAAAAGAGCTATGTTAGATCCACTTAGTGTGCTTGGTGGAATTTATACAATTGTTTTTGGCTTTGTTGTGTATTCTTTTGTAAAGACAATTAGAAAAAACTCCATAGTACCAAGTTAATGTTATAATTTGAAATTATTTCAAAAAGAAAGGAAAATTATGTTGCGATTTTTTTTAATGCTTTTTTGTGCTTTAAATCTTTTTGCTGCTACGCCAAAAGATACGATTATTATAGCAGTGGAGAATGAACCAGAGCGTATTAACCCGCTTTTTAGTGAAGATCATGATGTGGCAATTGCACTTGTGTTTTCAGGACTTACACGCTTTGATGAAAATATGAGCTTAGCACCTGATCTTGCTAGTTCTTGGAAAGTTAGCAAAGATGGACTTGTTTATGAATTTACTTTAAGAGATGATGTATTGTGGCATGATGGGGCTAAATTTAGTGCTAAGGATGTGGAATTTAGTATAAATGCTTTAAAAGATGAGAAATTAAATTCACCTTCAAAGGTAAATTTTGACGCGGTTAAAGAAGTAAAAATCATCGATGATTATCATTTGTCTATCACTCTTTCAAAGCCTTTTCCGGCATTTTTAGATGCTTTGAGTGTAGGGGTTTTACCAAAACACTTGCTTGAAAAAGAAAATCTAAATACCACTAAATTTAATCAAATGCCCATAGGAACAGGCTCTTATAAGTTAAAGCAATGGAAGCAAGGTCAATACATGATCTTAGAAGCAAATGAAAATTACCATTTAGCTAAGGTGAAAACTCCAAAGCTCATACTAAAACACATTAAAGATCCAAGTATTAGTGCAATTGAACTTAAAAATGGTTCTATTGATGTGGCTTTAGTTGATTTTGCTTTAGCTTCAAATTTTGAAAATGATAAGAATTTTAAAATGCTTATAGAGCCTTCGGCTGATTACCGTGCTTTGATGTTTAATCTTAACCATGAGTTTTTAAAAGATCAAAATGTACGTTTAGCACTAAATTACGCCATCGATAAACAAGCTATTATAAATTCACTTTTGCATTCTTTTGGAAAGGTGGCCAATCATCCTTTAGAAAAATCATGGGCAAACCCTAAAGAATTTGCAACTTATACTTATGATGTAAAAAAAGCAAATGAGCTTTTAGCAAAAGCAGGTTTTATAAAAAATAAAAATGGTATTTTAGAAAAAAATGACAAAGAATTTAGCTTTGAAATGTATGCTATGAGTGAAGATCCATTAAGAGTAGCTTTAGTAAATATCTTACAAAGTGAGTTTTTAAAACTAGGTATTAAGGCAAAAGCTGTTGCTAAACCAAGTGGAAGTTTTGATTATACTAAAATTGATAGTTTTTTAGTGGGTTGGGGTAGTCCTTATGATCCTGACTTTCATACCTTTAGAGTTTTTGCAAGCTCTGAAGATACTGCCTTAAACTCAAGTGGATGGAATTTTGGTCATTATCAAAATGCCAAAGTAGATGAGGCTTTAACAAAGGCAAGAAATTCACTTGATATAAATGAAAGAAAAAAATATTATAAAGAATTTATTGATGCATTATATAAAGACCCTGCGTTTTTATTTATATCTTACATTGATTATCCTTTAGTTTTTGCTAAAAATATCCAAGGTATAAAACCTCATGTTTTAGGTCACCATGGAGTAGGTTTTACTTGGAATGCTTATGAGTGGAGCAAAAATTAGTGTTAAAACTCATTTTTAAACGCCTCTTGTGGGCGTTTTTTTTAATGATTTTTGCAAGTTTTTTATGCTTTGTGATGATTTATCATGCTAAAGGAAGCGTGGTTTTTGCTAGTGTACCTCAAGGAACTAGCCTTAAGATAAAAGAAGAAATCGAGCGTAATTTAAATTTAGATAAACCTTTGTTAGAGCAGTATGAAAATTGGGCTTTTAAAGCTTTAAAAGGCGACTTTTCATACTCTTTAATCAGCGGAGAAAAGGTTAGTGAGATTTTAAAAGAAAAGCTTCCCTATACCATTATATTAGGGAGTTTAGCTTTTTTAGTGCTTTTTGTATTATCTTTGTTTTTAGCACTTTTGTGCGTGTTTTATAAAGATAGTTTTTTAGATAAATTTATCACTTTTTTAACGATGAGTTTTTTTGCGTTACCTGCTTTTTCTTTATCATTAATGCTTATTTTAGTCTTTGCGGTATTTTTTAAACTTTTTCCAAGTTCTGCTATTGCTGATATTGGCTTTGAAGATGATGTGTTTAATCGTTTGTGGCATTTGTTTTTGCCCGTGTGTGCTTTAGTGCTTTCGCATTTAGCGGTTTTTGTGCGTTTTATAAGAACAAGCTTGATTGATAGCTTAAATCAAAGCTTTATAGAAAGTGCTTTTGCAAGAGGGCTTAGCAAAACAAGAATTTATTTGCATTTTGTGTTAAAAGATGCTTTTGGTTCTATACTTGCATATTTTGGTGCTTCTTTTGTGAGTTTTTTAATGGGAACTTACATAGTAGAAAGTGTATTTTCTTATGAGGGTGTAGGAAATTTAGTGATTAAAAGCATATTATTTAAAGACTATCCTGTGGTACTAGCTGTGGTGATTTTTAGCATTTTTGTGGTGGTGCTTGTAAATTTGATCGTAGAAATAATTTGCAAGATGATTAATCCAAGGTTTGCCAATGCGTAAGTTTTGTGTAGTGATGATTTTGCTAAGTTTTATTTTAGCGCTTTTTGCACCTTTGATTAGTTCATATGATCCAAATTTAGTTGATCTAAGTAAAGCTAAAATTGCACCTAGTTTAAGTCATATTTTTGGCACAGATTTGCTTGGTAGAGATGTTTTTACGCGTATTTTGTATGCATTACGTATTTCTTTATTTGTTGGGGTAATGGCAGCATTTTTTAGTGTGTTTTTTGCTTGTATTTATGTGTTTTTAACAAGATTTTTTGCTTATGCTTTTTTTGCTAGAGTGCTTGATATGCTTTTAGCATTGCCATCTTTGCTTGTGATTATGTTTTTTCAAAGCTTTTTAGCAGGGTCTTTGTGGAGTATGATTTTTATCATTGCTTTGGGGCATTTTGCTTTTGTGGCAAAAGTGCTTGATACTCAGCTTAATAAATTTCAAAAACTTGAGTTTTATCAAAATGCTATCATTCTAGGCTCTAGTAAGATGAAAGCTTTATTTAGCGAGCTTTTACCTGCTTGTTGGAATTTGCTTTTTGTGCTTTTTGTTTTAAATATAGCCCATGCTATTACAAGTGAAGCTACTTTGAGCTTTTTTGGTTTAGGTGTGGAGCTTTGGACTCCAAGTTTGGGAAATATGCTCAATGAAGCAAGCAAGGCTGTGTTTTTAGGGTTTTGGTGGATGATAGTTTTTCCGGTAGTTTTTATACTTATGCTTATTTTGCCTTTACTTGCTTTGGGTAATGACTTGCAAGAAGAGATTAAAGCATGATAAAAATTTCAAATTTAAATCTTAGTTTTAAAGATAAAATTTTATTAAAGGATTTAAATCTTAACTTAGAAGATGGTAAGGCTTTGGCTATCATGGGTAAAAGTGGAGCAGGAAAAAGCTTGCTTTTAAAAAGTATGATTAAGCTTTTTGATAAGCATTATAAACTCAATGTGCAAAAATTTCAGATTGATCAAAAAGATATTTTAAATTTAAAAGAAAAAGAGCTTAATGCACTAAGAGCTAGGGTAAATTTACTTTTTCAAGATGTTTATGGGAGTTTTTATCCTCTTGTTGATATAGGGAGCTATTTTAATATAGTTTTAAAAACTCATACCAATTTAAGCACAAAAGAAATAAAAGAAAAAGCCTTTTATTATTTTGAATGTTTAGGGCTTAAAAATCATGATCTTTTATGGCATTCTTTTATATATCAGTTAAGTGGTGGTATGGCAAGACGTGTTCAAATAGCTTTAGCTTTGTTAAGCGGTGCTAAGTATTTATTGTGTGATGAGATTACAAGCTCGCTTGATAGAGTCAACGAGGAAAAAATCATCACTATTTTAAAAGAGCTAAAATCGCAATTTAGAAATCTTATTTTCATCACTCATGATATAAATTTAGCTAAAGAACTTTGTGATGAGGTGGCTATCATGGAAGAAAAAACTTTAATTTATCAAATGCCTATGAAAGAATTTTTAAATAATCCAAAAGGTATTTTTGCTAAAGAATTGTTAAATTATTTTGAGAATGAAAATGTTTTTAGAAGTTAAAAATTTAAGCAAATCTTATAAATTTAAAAAACACTGGTATTTAAAAGAAGAAGAAATCTTTGTTTTTAAAGATGTGAATTTTTCTTTAAATCAGAATGAAAATTTATTACTTTGCGGGGAAAGTGGTAGTGGTAAAAGTACTTTGGCTAAAATTCTTTGTATGCTTGAATGTGCAAATACTGGGGAGGTTTTGCTTGAAAATGAAAATATATTAAATTTAGATTTTAATGCCCAAAGAAATTTACGCCAAAAAATTCAATATATTTTCCAAGATCAAAAACTAGCTTTGAATCCTTATAAAAACACTAAAAGACTTTTACTTGATGTGTATGAAAATTTTAAACTTAAGCCCGATTTTGAAGAACTTTTTAAGCTTTTTGATGTTTTTGAGCTTGAAAAAGATATTTTAAATTTAAAACCTTCTAAGCTAAGTGGTGGTCAAAGCCAAAGACTAGGTTTGATTAGGGCTTTACTTTTAAAACCAAAATTGCTCATTTTAGATGAGATTACAGCAGCACTTGATATGCCAACTGCTTATAAAATTTTAAACTATTTGTATACTTTTCAAAAAACACATAATATTACCTATATTTTCATATCTCATCAAGAAAAAATCTTGCAAAATATATGTCACAAAAAAGTATTTTTATAATAAAGATAAAAATTGTTTCATTTTGAAATGCCTTAAAATTTATTTTTTTGATAATAAGTTTTTATATAGCTAAGTTAAAGTAAAATAAATTCTAATTATGCTTGAATAAAAGGTTTATTATGACGCACGCAACTATAGAGCATCAATATTTTGGCATCTTTGCAATGCTTGTTATCGCAAGTGTTATATTTTTTACTTTGGTGTATATTTCTTCTAAAATAGGTTCCAAACTCGCCTCTCATAATAGAAAAAAACTTGGACTCGGAATTTATGAGTGTGGACCTATGGCTTCTAAGCAGGCAAATAAAATCAATTCTCAATTTTTTGTTTTTGCTTTGATTTTCATTTTGCTTGATATTGAAGTAGTGTTTTTATTTCCTTGGGCGGTGATTTTTAAAGATTTAACCGCAGAGCTTTCAAAATACGGCTTGTCTTTATTTGCTTTGGTAGAAGTGTTTGTTTTTATTTTATTGCTTGCAATAGGCTTTTTATACGCTTATAAAAAAGGAGCATTCGCATGGCAGAGTATCAAAAAATGAGTAATGCACCAGTTGTTTTAACCACGGTTGATAAGTTAGTGCAATGGGGTAGAAGTAATTCTTTATGGGCGCTATCTTACGGACTTGCTTGTTGTGCTATTGAAATGATGGCAGCGGGTGGTGCAAGATATGATTTTGATAGATTCGGGACGATTTTTAGAGCAAGTCCAAGACAATCTGAAGTAATGATCATAGCAGGTACTTTAAGCAAAAAACACGCTGAATTTACAAGAAGACTTTATGATCAAATACCCGATCCTAAATGGGTTATTTCTATGGGTTCTTGTGCAAATACCGGTGGTATGTTTAATACTTATTCTACAGTTCAAGGGGTTGATAGAATTATACCTGTGGATATTTATGTACCAGGTTGTGCCCCACGTCCTGAAACTTTTCAATTTGCTTTGATGATTTTACAAAAAAGAATTCGCAAAGAAAAAGCAAGCAGAAAAATAGCTCCAAAAAGGCTTATATAATGAGAAAATACAGCGATAAAAAAAATGCCCAGTTAAAAAATTATTATGAAGATAGATTTTACCATGCACCTGTAACTAAAAAACTAAGTACAGAGGGTAGTGCTTTTGAAAACGATCATCAAATTTTGAGCCAAAAATTTGAGTTAAAAAACTCCTTTATAGAGCTTGATTTTTGGGTGATTGAAATAAATAAAGATGATAATATCGCTATTCTTAGTAAACTTAAAAGTTTAGGTTATGAAGCTTTTAATGATGCAAGTGCAATTGATTTTGTCGCACAAAAACAAGGTTTTGAAGTGTATTATCAACTTTTAAATATGGAGAAAAATTTAAGAGTGAGGGTAAAGACTTTTGTCGGTTTAAAAGAAAGACTTCAAAGTGTTATGAGTGTTTTTAAGGGTGCTAATTGGTGTGAGAGAGAAATATATGATATGTTTGGAATTTTTATCATCAATCATCCAAATTTAAAAAGACTTTTAATGCCTGATGATTGGTATGGACATCCTTTTTTAAAAAGCTATCCTTTGCACGGTGATGAATTTGCCAAATGGTATGAGATAGATAAAATTTTTGGTAAAGAATACCGCGAAGTAGTAGGTGAAGAAAATAGAGATCCAGGTTTTGTGGATGAAAAAGATACACTAAACTTTAGTAGAATTTATCATGAGGTTGGTAAGGGCGAAGCTCCAAGAGAGAATAAGTACTTGCAAGAATATCAAGAAGAAAGTGGTGTGCCTTTTGTAAAAAAAGTTAAAAGAACGCAAGTAAAAATTTTAGACAAGAGAAGATAAAATGCAAATTTCTACTAAATTAAAACCTTATTATGAAAACATAAGCTTTGAGCGTGAAGATGGTACTATGATAGTAAATCTAGGCCCCCAACATCCAAGTGCTCACGGAAATTTACGCCTTATTTTAGAGCTTGATGGAGAAGAAATCACTAAAGCTACTCCTTGTATAGGCTATATGCATCGTGGTATGGAAAAAATGGCTGAAAATATGATCTATCAAGAGTTTATTCCAACTACTGATAGAATGGATTATATCGCAGCTAGTGCAAATAACTATGCCTATGTAACTGCTGTGGAAAAACTTTGCGGTTTAGAAATTCCACGCAGAGCAAGTGTGATAAGGATGATTTTGCTTGAATTAAACCGCATCGCTTCGCATTTATTATGGCTTGCTACACATGCGCTTGATATTGGTGCGATGACGGTATTTTTATATTGCTTTAGAGAGCGTGAGTATGTACTTGATCTAATAGAAAAATATTGTGGGGCAAGATTAACACATTCATCTATGAGAATAGGTGGGGTGATGCTTGATTTGCCTGAAGGCTTTTTAGATGAACTTTTAGCATTTTGTAATAAATTTCCAAATGACATAAAAGATTATGAAGCCTTGCTTGATGATAATAGAATTTGGCGTGCAAGAACTGAAAATGTAGGAGTTGTAAGCAAAGAACAGGCACTAAGTTGGGGTTGTAGCGGGGTTATGCTAAGAGGAAGTGGTATTGCTTATGATATTAGAAAAGAAGAGCCGTATTTGCTTTATGATGAGGTAGATTTTGGAGTGCCTGTAGCTAAAATGGGTGATTCTTATGCAAGATATAAAGTTTATATGCAAGAATTTAGAGAAAGTTTGAAAATTTTAGTTCAATGTACTAAGCTTTATCAAGATACCCCGCCTGAGATTTTATGCAATCACCCTGAGTATGTAAGTGCTTCAAAAGAACAAATCATGACACAGAATTATTCGCTTATGCAACATTTTGTCTTGGTAACTCAAGGCTTAAAACCACCAAAAGGAGAGGTGTATGTGCCAACTGAAAGCCCGAAAGGCGAACTTGGATTTTTCATTCATTCAGATGGTAGTGGTAGACCATATAGGTTAAGAGCTAGAACCCCAAGTTTTTTTCATTGTGCGTTTTTAGAAGAAATGCTTGTTGGGTCATATTTAGCCGATGCGGTGGCGATTTTAGGAAGTATTAATATAGTTTTAGGTGAGATAGACCGATGAGACGTGTGGATTTAAGAAAAAGTAAAGATTTATTTAAAGACTTAGAGCAAATCATTCAAAATGCCTATATGGATGAAGTTTTAGTGGTTTTGTTTGAAATAGGAGATTTTTCTAATGTAGAAAAAAGTTTTGCTTTCATAAAAGAGCAAAATTGTGAACTTTTAAATTCTTTAAAATTTAATCAAGTAGATTGGACCATAGTTTTTAAAAAGGTAGGACAATGAAATTAGCAAAATATCAAGAAGGTTTAAATGCTTTGTGTTTTGTGGATTTGCTTTCTTTAAAAAATCTTTCACTTTGTGCTAAGCTTAATAAAAGTAAAAATTATAATATTTCTTGTTTAGAAGATAAAAATTTAAAAGCAAGCTTTTATAAATGTGAGATTGCAAGTGTATCTTTTGTGCTTGCTTTGCTTTGTAAGATGAGTTTAGAGAGTGAATTTAATGAGCTTGATGAGGGTTATTTAAGCGCTGAATCTTGCTTTGGAGAAGAAGAAGCTTTAGAGATTTTGGAGTTTTTAAAAGAAGCAAAATGTATTATTTTTGATGAAAATTTATACCAACATAAAGATTTTGAAAATATTAAGTATTTTTTAGAAAGGCTTTGCCATAAATTTGATCTTTTGCTGATTTGTTCTAATGAAAATGAAGAAAATTTACAAATACAAAATTCTTTTGGTGAGCTTTTAGAGCTTGATAATTTTGATGGAACTATCATCATGCAAGCACCTTTAGGGGATAAAAATTTGCATTGTTCTTCATCTTTTGCTTTGATTGCTAAGGTTAAAGAAGGGGATAAAATCACTTTAAAAATAAATAATCAAGAATTTACAACTATGATAAAAATTGATCATGAACTAAAAGGAACGGTGGCTTTGTTTGATTATGAAGGCACTGATTTTGCCTTTTCAAAAGCTCAAGTTAAGGTTATAAAATGAAAATTATCATTAATGGCATAGAATGTGAGGCAAATGAGGGTGAGTATATCTTAAATGTCGCAAGAAAAAATGATATTTTCATTCCTGCAATTTGTTATTTAAATGGTTGTTCTCCAACGCTTGCATGTCGTATGTGTATGGTGGAAGCTGATGGTAAAAAAGTTTATTCTTGTAATACTAAAGTAAAAGAAGGCATGGTGGTAGAAAGTGATTTGCCAAATTTATGGGATGAGCGTAATGCTATCATGCAAGCATATTGCATTAACCATCCTTTACAATGTGGAGTTTGTGATAAATCTGGCGAATGTGAGCTTCAAAACTTTACACATAAAGCAAGAGTAAAAGTGCAAAATTACTGGATTAAAGATACTCATAAAGAGCATAAAAAATGGGGCGAAATTAATTATGATCCGGCTTTATGTATAGTGTGTGAAAGATGTATCACAGTTTGTAAAGATAAAATAGGAGAAAGTGCTTTAAAAACTACTCCAAGAGGAGCAGATGTACCCGATGCAAGCTTTAAAGAGAGTATGAGTAAAGACGCACTAGCGATTTGGACTAAATTTCAAAAGAGTTTGATTGCGCCAAGTGGTGGCGACACGCTTGATTGTTCTTTTTGTGGAGAATGTACAAGTGTATGCCCAACGGGAGCTTTGGTGGGTTCAGCTTTTCAATACACATCTAATGCTTGGGAGCTAAAGAAAATTCCAGCTAGTAATCCACATTCAAGTGATTGTGAGTTGATGTATTATGATATTAAACAAACTAGTATTAATAATCAAAAAGAAAAAATTTATAGAGTAAGTAATGACTTTACTTTTACTACGCTAAATAAAGCTGCAAGATATGGTTTTAACACCCAAAATGAAGTTCAAGGTAAAGATGAAAAAGCCTTTGAAAAACTAGTAAATATGATAAAAAATAACGAAATAAAAAATATTTTATTTAGTAGTTTTATTACTAATGAAGAAGCTTTAATTTTGCAAAATTTAAGTAAAAAATTTAATCTTAATCTTATAAACTATGAAGCTAAAAAATTCCAAGATTTCCTAGCTTGTTTTTATCAAAATGCAAATGCAATGTATAATGCAAATACAGATGATATTACCCAAAGTGATTTTTTAATCATCGCAGGTTCGTTTTTACGCTATGATGCACCAACACTAGGATATAAAGTTAATAATGCTTTAGTGATGAATAAAGGTGCAGGGCTTTATTTTCACCCTATAAAAGATAAAGGTGTGGATAAATATTCTAAAAATTTCTTGCAGATTAATCATGGTATTAAAGATAATGAAAATATTTTATTATTTATCTTGCAAAAATTTGCTAAAGAGCTTCCACAAGATTTAAAAAATACATTAGAAAATGCGTATTACCAAGGCACTAGAGAAATCGAAGAAACTATCAATGAAGAAGTTATTGAAAAGATAGAAAAACGAAATGAAAATGACGAAACTATTATAGAAGAAATTAAAAAACTTGTGCCTAAAAAAATTAAAAAAAGTATAGAAGTGCAAAGATCAAATTATGCGAAAAATCTTGGTATAAATGAGGATATTTTAGAAACTTTATTAGCTAAAAAGCAAAAATTTACACTTATTATAGGAAGTGATTTTTACTATGATGAGCAAAGTGCTAAGTTAGCAAAACTTTGTGCTTTGGTGCAAAAATATACCGAATTTAAAGTTTTTTTAAATCCAACTTGTACGAATACCTTAGGCGTAAGTTTAATTTGTGATTTAAGTCAAGATTTTCAAGTGGGAAAAACACTAGGTTACAATGAAAAAGGTGATTTTAGCTTTTCTTATGATGAGCACTATGATCTTGCAAGTTCTAGTTTAAATCAACAAGAAGGTAGCTTTGTAAATTATGATAAAAGATTAGTTCCTACAAATGCTGCTTTAGATTTTAAAGGTTATTTTTTAAATGATTTAGCAAATGCCTTGGGTTTTAATGAAGAATTTACGATCAACTATACTAAATTTTTACCACAAAATAAAGGTTTTAGAACAATTGATTTTGATGAGTTAGAAAATCATTATGATAATGGTGGGGTAAATCATAGAGGTTATGAGCTTGATTTTTCTCATTTTGAGTTTGAAAAAACATTAAGTGATCAAGAAGTCAAAGTGCAAAATGAAGGAAATTTAACTCTATATCATGCAAATAGCATTCATCAATTTTCAAAGCTTAGTAATAGATCTTTTAATGAGATTGGAGCTTTATTTTTATCAGTTGATATAATGCAAAAATTTGACTTAAATCAAGATGATAGTGTTATTTTAAAAAATGAAATAACTCAAATTGCTATAAGTGTAAAATGTGATGAATCTTTAGAAAATGGTGCATATTTGGGGGATTATGATAGTAAGATTGATTATAAATCTTTATTTAATAATACTCGATATGCAAAAGTTTGGCTTGAAAAAGCAGGAGCTAAAAATGAGTGATATTACTTTTTTTATTATAGAAACGATTATTAAATGTGTGCTTGTTATAGCTATTTTTGCTACTTTAGCAGGTTTAGCAACTTATCTTGAAAGAAAGGCTTTAGCTTTATTTCATCGTCGTTTGGGGCCTGATATGGTAGGTCCTTTTGGCTTGCTTCAAGTGGTTGCTGATATGATTAAGCTTTTTACTAAAGAAGATATAGTGCCAACTTATGCTCAAAAAGTGGTATTTCTAATTGCTCCATTAATCGCGGCAATTTGTGCTTTTGTAGCAATTGCAGCTATACCTATTTTTCCTGAATTTACTTTATTTGGTAGAGTGATTCGCCCTATTATCGCTGATATTAATGTGGCCTTACTTTTTGTAATAGGTATGGGTGGAGTTAGTTTTTATGCAATTTTTTTAGGTGGTTTGGCTAGTAATAATAAATGGTCATTGCTAGGTGGTGCAAGAGGACTTGTTTCTATCATCTCCTATGAGAGTGTTGCGGGACTTTCTTTGGTATGTGTTGTAATGCTTGTTGGTTCTTTATCTTTGGTAGATATTAATAATTATCAAAGCGATGGTATACTTTCTTGGCTTATTTTTAAACAACCTTTAGCTTTTATTTTATTTGTAATAGCTATTTTTATAGAAACTAACAGAACCCCGCTTTGTTTAAGTGAAAACGAAACTGAACTTGTTTCAGGTTATGGTACTGAATATAGTGGGCTTAGATGGGGTATGTTTTTTATCGGCGAATACACAGCTATGATCACTGGAGCGATTATGATATCGCTTTTATTTTTGGGTGGATTTAATGATTTTTGGATTATACCAGGGGCTATTATGATGCTTTTGAAAGTTTCTTTTGTATTCTTTTGGTATTTTTGGGCTAGAGGTGCTTTTCCACAACTGCGTCCTGATCAAGTAATGAGAATGTGTTATTTGATTTTAATACCTTTAGCGGTTTTAAATTTATTAATTAGTGCTTTAGTGCTTGTAATATAGGAAAAAACAATGAAAAAAGGTTATTTTAAAGTAGATTTTGAGCGTAAAAATCCTCAAAATACTTATGAAAAATTTATACAAGTAATCAAGCGTTCTTTAAATACAGAACTTTTTGTAGGTTTGTTTGTAGTATTAAGAGAAATGTTTAAAAAAAATAATAGTGCAACGATTAAATATCCGCTAGAAAAGGTTTCATTAGATAATCGCTACCGTGCAGTACATCGCCTAATGCGTTTTATTGAAAGTGAAAATGAATGTTGCATTGGTTGTGGTTTGTGTGAAAAAATTTGTATTAGTAATTGTATTAGAATGGAAACAAGCTTAAGCGAAGATGGGCGTAAAAAGGTTGAAAATTATAGTATCAATTTAGGGCGATGTATTTATTGTGGATTTTGTGCCGATGTTTGTCCTGAACTTGCCATTGTGCATGGTAAAGAGTATGAAAACGCGGCAGAACAAAGATCTTATTTTGGCCAAAAGCAAGACTTTTTAACCCCTATTGATGAGTTAAAAAATCAAGTTATTTTTGAGGGAAGTGGTAGCCTTAGAAAAGATGCTGATACTTTGGTGAAGAAAACTCCAAATTATTACGAGATAGATTTACAAAGACAGCAAGATACTCTAAAGGAAGAAAATGTTTGAAAATATAGTTTTTTGTTTATTAAG